>NZ_JBEZFH010000024.1:0-51271 GCF_040649355.1 Sphaerisporangium sp. NPDC049002
CGCGTCACTGTGCTGGGCGAGCTTTGGGGTGACGTCCTTCTGGATCGCCTGGACGGCCGGGTTGGTGTCCGAGGAGGCCTGGTTGAAGAACACCGGCGCCGCCTCGGTGCCGTCCTCGTCGGAGTAGCCGAAGACGCCGATGACGTCGAGGCGGGCCTCTTCGAGGAACCCGACCAGCTCGGCGAACTCGGCCTCGGTCTCCCCCGGGAAACCGACGATGAAGTTGGAGCGCACGCCGGCCTCGGGGGCGCGGTCGCGGACCGTCTCCAGCAGGTCGAGGAAGCGGCGCGGGTCGCCGAAGCGGCGCATCCGGCGCAGCACCGGCCCGCTCGCGTGCTGGAATGACAGGTCGAAGTAGGGCGCGACGCCCTCGGTGCCCGCGATCACGTCGATGAGGCCGGGGCGCAGCTCGGCCGGCTGGAGGTAGCTGACGCGGACGCGCTCGATGCCGTCGGTGGCGGCGAGCTCGGGCAGCAGCTTCTCCAGGGCGCGCAGGTCGCCGAGGTCCTTGCCGTAGGAGGTGGAGTTCTCGCTGACGAGCACGAGCTCCTTGACCCCCTGCCCGGCGAGCCAGGCGGCCTCGGACAGCAACTCGTCGGGACGGCGTGAGACGTAGGCGCCGCGGAACGCGGGGATGGCGCAGAAGGTGCAGCGACGGTCGCAACCGGAGGCGAGCTTGAGCGAGGCGACGGGCCCGCCGGACAGCCGCTTGCGCAGGGTGCGCGGGCCGCTGGCGGGCGCGACTCCCTCGGGCAGCTCGCCGTGGCCCGGGACGTGGGCGTGGCCGGCGGAGCGCTCGACGGGACTGATGGGCAGCAGCGTGCGGCGGTCGCGGGGGCTGTGAGGCCTGAGCGGCCGGCCGTCGAGGACGTCGTCGAGACGCGCGCCGATGTCGGTGTAGTCGTCGAAGGAGATGACGGCGGAGGCCTCGGGAAGCGCCTCCGCCAGCTCCTTGCCGTAGCGCTCGGCCATGCAGCCTGCGGCGACCACCTTGGCGCCGGAGTCCGACGCGGCGAGCAGCGTGTCGATGGAGTCCTTCTTCGCCGAGTCGATGAAGCCACAGGTGTTGACGACGACGACGTCGGGGTTGTCGTCGTCGAGCTGCCACCCGGCGGCTTCCATGCGCGCGGCGAGCTCCTCAGAGTCGACTTCGTTGCGCGCGCAGCCCAATGTGATCAGCGATGCGGTTCGGCGAGAAGACATGATGGCTCTACGGTATCGGGAGTTGGCCACCGCCTGACGCACTCCCCCCGTTCTTCCGCCGCCGGCAGCCGTGAGCGGCGCCGATGGATCATGTCGAGCGGCGCCGCCGGGGGGAACGACCGGGGGTCAGGACCGGTCGCGACCGGGCATCATCGGGAGCCGGGCTCCTCGGGGCCGAAGGACCTTCGGACGAGCTGCCCGACCTTGCCGGGCACGCCGACGTGCTTGCCGTTCACCTCAAGATCGACTCCTCCGGCGTTGCCGATGGTGACGCGCATCTGCTTGTGCGTCTTCCAGATCGACGTCTGCCCCGCGGGCATCGTGCCGCGGAACATCTGCTTGCCCTTGCCGTCGCTGACCTCGACCCACGAGGGTTTGTTGGCCTTGACCTGGAGCGTCACCAGGTCGCTCACCGGTTTGGCCGCCTTGGGGTTGACGGGCTGCCTGGTCGCGCCCGACCCCTTCGGGGTGGGCGTCGGCTTGAGATCGGCGCCCGTGGCGAGGGTCTCGCCGGAGCCGCTCATCACCCGGGTCACCCCGAAGACCGCGACGATGGCCAGGGCTATCGCCATCGCGGTGGACCAGTTGGGGCTGCGGCGGTCGCGAAGCTTGATCGTGCTCTCGGCCTGGAAGACCGCCGCCGCGCGCACGGGCCGAGGCACACCACCGTGTTCCTCGTCGAACTGGTGCACGATGGCGTCGGGATCGAGCCCGAGCGTCTTGGCGATGTTGCGGACGTGACCTCTCGCGTAGAAGTCGCCCCCGCAGAGCGAGAAATCGTCCCGCTCCATGGCGTAGATGACCGTTTCCCTGATCCGCGTGCGGCCGCTCAGCTGAGCGACCGTCATGCCTGCCGCGTTGCGTGCCGCGGCCAGCGTCACTCCAATGCTCATACGTCCCCCTCGCCGTGCACCTGCGCTGCGCCCGTATTCCGACGATGCGTAGTCATTCACATTCAACCAGTTACCGAGGGGGACGGTCGCGGAGGGGTCACTCTCCCCGCAAGTCGGCGAGCAGGCCGGGCAGTTCATCGGGTTTCACCATGACCTCGCGGGCCTTGGAGCCTTCGCTCGGGCCGACGACGTTCCTGCTCTCCAGCAGGTCCATCAGGCGACCGGCCTTGGCGAATCCCACGCGCAGCTTGCGCTGGAGCATCGACGTGGAGCCGAACTGCGTGGAGACGATCAGCTCGGCGGCCTGGACGAGCAGGTCGAGGTCGTCGCCGATGTCCTCGTCGATCTCGCGCTTGGCGGTCGCCGCGGCGGCGACGTCGTCGCGGTACTCCACCTGCATCTGCGCCTTGCAGTGGCCGACGACGTCGTTGATCTCCTTCTCCGACAGGAAGGCGTTCTGCAGCCGCATGGGCTTGCTGGCGCCCATCGGCAGGAAGAGCGCGTCGCCCTGCCCGACGAGCTTCTCGGCGCCCGGCTGGTCGAGGATGACCCGGGAGTCGGCGAGCGAGGAGGTCGCGAACGCCAGCCGCGACGGCACGTTCGCCTTGATCAGGCCGGTCACGACGTCGACCGACGGACGCTGGGTGGCGATGACCAGGTGGATGCCCGCGGCGCGCGCGAGCTGGGTGATGCGGACGATGGAGTCCTCGACGTCGCGGGGGGCGACCATCATGAGGTCGGCCAGCTCGTCGATGATGACGAGCAGGTAGGGGTACGGCTGGTAGACCCGCTCGCTCCCGGGAGGGGGCACGAGCTTGCCCGCCCGCACCGCCTTGTTGAACTCGTCCACGTGCCGGAAGCCGCTGGCGGCCAGGTCGTCGTAGCGGCGGTCCATCTCGCCGACGACCCATTCGAGGGCCTCGGCGGCCTTCTTCGGGTTGGTGATGATGGGCGTGATCAGGTGGGGGATGCCCTCGTAGGTGTTCAGCTCCACCCGCTTGGGGTCGACCAGGACCATGCGCACCTCGTCCGGCGTGGCCCGCATGAGGATCGAGGTGATGAGCCCGTTGACGCACACCGACTTGCCCGCGCCGGTGGCGCCCGCGATGAGCAGATGGGGCATCTTGGCCAGGTTGGCCACTATGGTGCGGCCCTCCACGTCCTTGCCGAGCCCCACGATCATCGGGTGGTGGTCGGCCTGGGCCACCTGGGAGCGGAGCACGTCGCCCAGGCTGACCAGGTCCTTGTCGGTGTTGGGGATCTCGACCCCGATCGCCGACTTGCCGGGGATCGGGGACAAGATCCGGACATCAGCCGATTTAACGGCATAGGCGATGTTCTTGGTGAGGGCGGTGACCTTCTCGACCTTGACCGCGGGCCCCAGCTCGATCTCGTAGCGCGTGACCGTCGGGCCCCGGGTGAACCCGATCACCTGGGCGTCGATGGCGAACTGCTCCAGGACGCTGGTGAGCGCGTTGACCACGATGGTGTTCGCCTTGGTCTGCGGCTTCGGCGCGCTGCCCGGGCGCAGCGCCTGCAGGTCGGGCAGGGCGTACGGGCCGGCCTGCGGCGAGAGCACGAGCTGCTCGACCTTGCGCGGCGCCGGCGAGGGGTGGGGGGGCTCGGGGACGCGCGGCGGCTCCGGCGGCTCGTCCTCGTCCACCAGGCCCGGCACGATCTCCGGGGAGTGGTCGGAGACCTTGCCGTCGGAGTCCGCGATGAGCGGGGTGTCGTAGGGCTTGATGTGCTCGCCGAGCTCGGGCTCGCCGCCCTTGCCCCCGCCGGAGGACGGGCCTCGGGGCTTGCGGGGGCGCCTGACGCGCTCGCCGGTCTTGGCCGGAGCATCTCCCCCGCTCTTCTGGAAGAGCATGTGCTGGATCTCCGCCAGGCGCTCGGGCACCCGGTGGACGGGGGTCGCGGTGATCACCAGAATCCCGAACCCCGAGAGCAGCAGGAGCAACGGGATCGTGATGAACGCCGGGAGGATGCTGGCCGGCGGCGCCGAGACGATGAACCCGATCATGCCCCCGGCCGCGGACACCTTGTCCATGCCGTCGGTCTTGGCCGGGCCCGAGGGGTACGGCGTGGCGTGCGCGACGTGGATGATGCCGAGCAGGCCGGCCAGCAGCGCGGTCCAGCCGATCATCATGCGGCCGGTGTCGGCGTTCTGGTCGGGATGCCTCAGCAGGCGCCACGCGACCAGCGCGAGCAGGATGGGCACGGACCAGGCCAGGGACCCGAGGGCGCCGCGCATGACGGCGTCGACCACCGTCGCGACCGTCCCGTGGGTGGTGCGCCAGGTCATCGCGGCGAGGACGATCGCCCCGCCCAGCACCGCCAGGCCGAGACCGTCGCGGCGGTGGGCCGGGTCGAGTTCGCGCGCCTGCTGCCCGAAGGCGCGCGCGGCGGTGCCGATGCCGTTCGCGAAGAGCAGCCACACGCCGATGAACAACCTGCCGATCACCAGGAAGACCCAGCTGATCGGGTCGGGGGGCGCGGATGCCGGACGGCGGGCGGGCGGTCGGCCGCCTGCCCGTGCGCCTGCGGCCCGCGTGCCGGTCGGCCGCTTGGCGGGGGACGTACGCGACGACGTGGACCGCTTCGCCGACCCCTTTGGGGTGCTTTTCGACGTACGGGTGGCCATGGTACCGAGGGTACGCATGAGGCGGGCTTGACGCTCGGGGGCGCGCCGGGACTTCACGGGATTGTGTTCTATGTATTGACATCGCGTTTCATGTAATGGAATCTCCATCCAACGGGACGTTGGAAGGAGGAGCGATGTCCGCACTCGACTGGACCGTGCTGGGCGCCTACTTCGTGGTCATGGTCGTCATCGGGGTGTGGTCGAAGAACCGCATCAGGACCGTCATCGACTACTTCACGGCCGGGGGCAGGATCCCCTGGTGGCTCTCGGGGATCTCGCACCACATGTCGGGCTACAGCGCGGTCATGTTCGTGGCGTTCGCGGCCGTCGCCTACGACTACGGGCTGACCGTCTACGTCTGGTGGGCGATGACGATCGGCATCGGCGTCGGCATCGGGGCCTTCCTGTTCGCCGCCCGGTGGAACCGGCTCGCGGTGATCACCCGTGACATCCTGCCCGTCTTCGTGCGGCGGGTCAGGACGCTGACCGCCGAGGGCGCGCTCAGGCTGGCCCGGGTCACGACGTTCCTGTTCGTGGCGGTCAGCATGACGATCGCGATCGCCACCCAGGGCCAGGGGGTGGTGCTGAAGATCGTCGTGGACGTCGTGGCCGCCACCATGGGGCCGATCTCGATCCCGCTGATGCTCGGCCTGCTCCCGTGGTTCAAGCGCAGCGGCCCGACGGCGGCCATCGTCTCCTGGGCGGCCGGCCTCGGCGTCTGGGCCGTGATCAAATGGGTGATCGCCTCGGGGAACCAGACCCTGGTGGTCGCGGCGCCGCTGGTGACGTCCCTGGTGCTGTACGTCCTCATCGGCTTGCTGAGGCCGGAGAACCGCCCCGACCGCGACGAGCTGGTGGACTCGCTCGGCACCGACCCGGCGACGGACCGCGCCAGGGTGACCGCGTAGTTGGGCGCCCGCACGGCTCGCACAGGTGGCCTGGGAGAGATGACCGCCCCTCCCAGGCCATTTATCAGCTTTTATAGTTACTTATCGGACTCCATGGTGCCGCCGTTGGCCACGTCGGACTTCTCGATCTCCCAGAAGACGATGCGGACGGACTCCCTGCGCGCCTTGAGAATGTCGACGGCGGCTTCCGTCACGGCGGCCACGAAGTCGCGGCGCTGGTCCATGGTCCGCCCCGACAGCATTTCCACGGTGATGTTCGGCATGATGTCCTCCGATTCGACGTCTGTTGCATCACATGAAATCAAATTCCGCTACATGAACCAAGAAGGAGTTCGTCGTGGACGTGATGGTGATCGGTGAGCCGCTGGTCGAGTTCTCGGCGTCCGCTCCCCTGACCGAGGCGGACACCTTTCACCTCTCCTTCTCCGGTGACGCGCTGAACGCCGCCGTCGCGGCGGCGGCGACCGGCGCGCACGTCGCCCTGGTGACGCTGGTGGGCGAGGACGAGTTCGGCGAGCGGCTGATCCGGTTCGCCGCCGCCCACGGCGTCGACACCCGCTGGATGCGCCGCGGCCCCGGCTCCACCGGCGCCTACGCCGTGGGCGCCGACCCGAGCGGGGAGCGCGCCTTCGGCTACATGCGGGCGTGCAGCGCTGCCACGAGGATGGGCCCCTCGGACGTCTCGGCGACGCCGCTGGCGCAGACCTCCGTCCTGCTCGTCAGCGGTGTCACCGCCGCCCTGTCGGCCTCCTGCGCCCACGCGGTGCTCCACGCCGCCGAGATCGTGCACGAGGCGGGGGGCAAGGTCGTCTACGACCCGAACTACCGCTCCCGGCTCACCAGCGCCGAGGCGGCGGCCGGCGCGCTCGCGGCGATCGCCCCGTACGCCGCCCTGGTGACCCCCTCGTGCCCCGGCGACAGCCTGCCTCTGCTCGGTACCGGGGACCCCGCCGAGGCCGTACGGGCGTGCCTGGGGCTCGGCGCGCGGGCCGTGGCCGTCACCCGGGGAGCCGACGGGGTCCTGCTCGGCGAGCGGAACGCGGGGCCGCCCGTGGAGATCCCCGCCGTCCCTGCGGGGGTGATCGTGGACCAGACCGGGGCGGGCGACGCCTTCGCCGGGACGGTCGCGGCCAGGCTCTCGGCCGGAGCCCCCCTGCGCGAGGCCGTACGGGCGGGCACGGCCGCCGCTGCCGTCAGCCTGGAGGGACAGGGAGGCACGGGCCGGGTCGCCACGCCCGAGGACATCCGGCGGCTGCTCGGAGAGCTTTCGGGAACCTCGGACGCGCCCTCGGCGTGAGCCGCCGCGGGTCGCGGGTCAGCGGGTGACGGCCGCGGCGGGAGCGCCGAGGGCGAGAGAGACCTCGCGGGCGGCGGCGGTGACCACGGGCGCGAGATCCTCCAGCACCTCGCGCTCCATGTCCATGGCGAGCGAGGAGATCGAGATGCCGCCGAGCACCCGGCCCGTGTGGTCGAAGACGGCCGCGCCGACGCAGCGGATGCCGGGCTCGTTCTCCTCGTCGTCCATGGCGTAGCCGCGTGCCCGCACCTTGCCGAGGTGGGCCAGCAGGTCATCGACGCCCGTCAGGGTCGCGGGCGTCAGCCGGGGCAGGCCGGCGCGCCCGGCGACGGCGCGGACCTCGTCGTCGGTCAGCTCGGCGAGGATCGCCTTGCCGATGGCGGTGCTGTGCAGGCGCAGGCTCATGCCCACGCGGGAGGGCATCTGGTAGGGCCTGCGGCCCTCCAGCTTGTCGACGTAGACCGCCTCGTCACCGCTGCGGATGCCGAAGTGGGTGGTGTAGCCGGTGCGCTCGTGCAGGGCGCGCAGGGCGGCGGACGCCTGCCGCGAGGGATCGAAGCGGCTCATGACCTTGCCCGCCAGGGTGAGGATGCGCGGCCCGGGCTCGTACCCCCCGGCGCCGTCGGGACGGGCGAACCCCCACTCGACGAGCGACTGCAGGATGCGGTGGACGGTCGACTTGGAGACGCCGGTCGCCGCGGCGATGTCGGTCACGCGGTGGTGCTCGGCGATCGCCTCGAACACCGCCAGCGCCTTGTCGATGGAGCTGCCTTCCCTGACCACGCCCCGAGCCTACTAACAGGCATCCCGTAGTACGGTCCACGCCGGCCTCCTCACCGGGCGAGCCAGCCGCCGTCGACGGCCAGCACGTGGCCGTTGACGTAGTCGGAGGCGCGCGAGGCCAGGAAGACCGAGGCTCCCACGAGGTCCTCGGGCGTGCCCCAGCGCCCCGCCGGGATCCTGGCCCTGATCGCGGGCTCGCGGCTCGGGTCCTCGCGCAGCGCGCCGGTGTTGCCGGTGGCGACGTACCCCGGGGCGATCGCGTTGACCTGCACGCCGCCCGCGGCCCACTCGCAGGCCAGCGCCCGGGTCAGGCCCGCGACGGCGTGCTTGGCCGCGGTGTACCCGGGCACGTTGATCCCGCCCTGGAACGACAGCATCGACGCGATCATGATGATCTTGCCGGAGCCCCGGCCCAGCATGGGGCGGCCGAAGGCCTGGGTGAGCAGGAAGGCCGCGTCGAGGTCGACGTCGAGCACGGCCCGCCAGTCGGTGTAGGCGTGCTCGGCCGCGGGGGCCCTGCGGATGATGCCGGCGTTGTTGACCAGGATGTCCACGCGGTGCCGCGCGAGGAGCTCCTCGGCCGCCCGGGGCAGCCCGGCGAGGTCCGACAGGTCGAGGATCCATCGCCATGCCTCACGGCCCGTCTTGCGGACCTCGGCCTCCACCTCGTCGAGGTCGTCGCGGTGGCCGTGCAGGACGACGTCGGCCCCCGCCCTGGCGAGTCCCGCCGCGATCGCGCGGCCGATGCCGGTGCGGGTGCCGGTGACCAGCGCCGTCCTGCCTTCGAGCGAGAACATCACCGCATCGCGCCGATCGCGACCTGCTCCACGTCGTCGTAGGCCTGGTTCTCGCCGCCCATCGCCCAGACGAAGGCGTAGTTGCGGGTGCCGAAGCCGCAGTGCACCGACCAGGAGGGCGAGATCACGGCCTGGCGGTTCGCCACGATCAGGTTGCGGGTCTCGTCCGGCTCGCCCATGAGGTGGACCACCCGCTGGTCGTCGGGGAGGTCGAAGTAGAGGTAGATCTCGGTGCGCCGCTCGTGGGTGTGGCACGGCATGGTGTTCCACATGCTGCCCGGCTCCAGCACGGTGACGCCGAGCACGAGCTGGCAGCTCTGGATGCCCTTGGCGTGGATGTACTTGTTGATCGTGCGGTCGTTCGACCCCTCCTGCGAGCCGAGCCGCACGGGCTCCGCGTCTTCGAGGCCCGCCTTGACCGTCGGATGGGCGGTGTGCGCGGGAGTGGACACCAGGTAGAACGCGCCGCCGGTGAACGCCACCGCACGCGCGCCCCTGCCGACGTACAGGCACTCCTTGGGGCCCAGCTCGTAGGCCGCGCCGTCGACGGTGACGGTGCCGGGGCGGGGGCCGGGTCCGCCCACGTTGACCACGCCGAGCTCGCGGCGTTCGAGGAAGTACTCGGCCCGCAGCGGGTCCGGGCACGGAAGCTCCAGCGGCGTGTCCCCGGCGACCGCGCCGCCGATCACGATGCGGTCCTCGTGGGAGTACACCAGGCGCACCTCGCCGGGCACGAAGAGGTCCTCCGCGAGGAAGCGGCTCCTGAGCCGCTCGGTCGTCATGCCCGGCAACTGGTCCGGTGCGGTCGCGTGCCGTACCTCCACCGCGCCTCCTATTCCGTTACATAGAATGCAGTATTGCTATATAGAACAACTTGGGGCACGGAGAGGTCAAGCCGCGGCGTGACGGGTCTTCAGTACGTGCGGCGGACGCCGCGGGCCGCGACCTCGATGCGGTCGCGCGCCTCCAGCAGGCAGGCCGCGATCTCCTTGTCGCGGCCGGCCGTCAGCCGGGGGACGGGCACCGAGACGCTGACCGCGTCGCGGGGCGGGTAGGCGATGTCGAGCGCGACGCCGAAACAGCGCAGGCCCTCGGTGTTCTCCTCGCGGTCGATGGAGTAACCTCGCTTGCGGATGCGGCGCAGGTCGGCGATGAGCTGGCCCTGGTCGACGATGGTGTTCTTGGTGAGCCGCGGCAGCTCGGCGGGGAGCAGGCGCGACACCGCGACGTCGTCGCGCGTGGCGAGTATCGCCTTGCCGAGCGAGGTGGTGCTGGCCGGGAGGCGGCGGCCGACCCTGGTGAAGGGCCGCAGATAGTGGCGGGAGGCCCGGGTGGCGAGGTAGACGACGTCGAAGTGGTCGAGCCGGGCGAGGTGGACGGTCTCGCCGGTGACCTCGGCGAGCCAGTCGAGCGCGTCGCGCGCGATCTGGACCACCGGGTCACCGTCGATGTAGGTCGCGCCGACCAGCAGGGCGCGCATGCCGATGCGGTAGAGCGTGCCGGTGACGTCGGTCTCGATCCACCCGAGGCCCACCAGCGTGCGGAGCAGCGCGTGGAGGCTGCTCTTGGGGTAGCCGAGCTTGCCCTGCAGGTCAGACAGGCTGTGCAGGCCGGGGCACTGGGCGAAGAAGTCGAGCAGCTCCACGGTCCGCACGGCCGACTTGACGTGCGGCACCGCGGTTCCCTGCTCCGTCATGTACGTCCTCCCTGCGGCACGGTACCTCTATTGTCGCCGGTCATGACTCAATGACGCGACCGCCAACCCAGGCGTACTCCGGATCGGCATGGTCGAGCTCGGGGAACTCCGCCGCGAACGCCTCGGCGTCGTCCCTCGGCTCGTAGCCGAGCGCGGCCCCCGGGGCGGGGTCCCACCAGGCGCGCGTGTTGGCCGAGACGCCCCAGACCTCGGCGTACGTCAGGTCCGGCGCCGTCAGGCACGCGTGGACCAGCCGCACCATGTCACCCGGGCTGATCCAGGTGGACAGCGCGCGGGCGTTGGGCGGGCGCCGGTCGAACGTGCCGATGCGCAGGGACGCCACCCGCATGCCGTATCTGTCGGAGTAGTAGCGGCCGAGCGCCTCCCCGTAGGCCTTGGAGACGCCGTAGTGCGAGTCCGGGGCCACGGGGGTGTCGGCCGGTGCGAGCTCCTGGCGCGGCGTGAAGCCCACGGAGTGGTTGCTGCTGGCGTACACGACGCGCTCGACCCCGGCCCGCCGGGCGGCCTCGAAGACGCGGTAGGTGCCCTCGATGTTGGCCGTGAGCAGTTCCTCGAAGGTCGCGGAGGTCGAGGGGATGCCGGCCAGGTGGACGACGGCCGTGATCCCCTTCATGGCCTCCTCCAGCACCGCCGAGTCCGATATATCCCCACAAATCACTTCATGCTGGGGATTATTGATGGGAATTCTGTCCAGGAGCCTCAGCGTGTGGCCGTGCTCGGGAAGTCCGCCGGTCAGGCACGCGCCGATGCGGCCCGCGGCACCGGTCAAGAGAACGTTTTTCACCATGTCGCCACCGTATGGGCGGCGATGTGGTCCAGGTCAAGATCGTCGCCCAAGCCCGGCCGTACGGGCAGCGAGACGTTCCCGGATTCGTCCAGCGGGTCGACGATCGAGCGAAGGTGCGGCGGGGGGTCGTCGTAGTCCGAATGCGGGTGGAGCAGGCCGCGCTCGTACCACTGCCCGCACAGGGAGGCCCCGATGACGGCCAGCGCCCCCGAGCCGTTGCCGTGGATCTCGCAGCCCATGCCGAACGACTCGGCCGTGTGCACGGCCTTCAGCGCCGGGATGATCCCGCCCGAGCCGACCACGCCGACGCGCAGGATGTCGCACGCGCCCGCCGCCACCCACTCGCCCCGCGCCATGTGCTTGCCCCAGGAGGTCTCCGGGCCCAGGATCGGGGTCGCGAGCTGGTCCGCGAGCCATCTGTACGACTGCACCGACGCCTCCTCCATCGGCTCCTCGTACCACGCGAAGTCCAGCTCGTCGAGGGCACGGCCGAGCCTGAGCGCCTCCGTACGGCTGTACCAGTGGTTGCTGTCGAGCATCAGCGCGACGTCGGGGCCGACCGCCTCGCGCACGACCGCGCAGGCCTTGATGTCCAGGTCGACGCCGTGCCGCATCGGGGGCATCCAGGTGTGGAGCTTGATGCCCCGGTAGCCCCGCGCGACCAGGTCCTTGGCGAAGTCCGCGTAGTCGGAGAACGACGCGAGGCCGCCCGGGATGTCGTCGCCGCACATGGTGCTGGCGTAGGCGGGGATCGTGGACCGCGCGCCGCCGAGCAGCTTCCAGACGGGAAGGCCCAGTTTGCGGCCCGCCAGGTCCCACAGCGCCTGGTCCACGGTGCTGAGCAGGCGGTCGGTGAGGTTGCCGTGCGCCCCTCGCTGCCGCCGCGCGACCGCGTGCCACAGGCGCTCGCGGTCCAGGCTGTCCTGGCCGGCCAGCACCGGGCGCACGTGGGCCCGGATCATGCTGTCCCTGAGCGTTTCGGCCTGGCCCAGGCAGTACCCCTTGGCACCGTCGCTGTCGGTGATCTCCAGCAGGGCCTCGCTGACCTCCCGTGGCGGGCCTGGATGCCGGTGCCCGTGCCCGTCCACCACCGACTTGGCGACGGTGGTGAACACCGTGACGGTGACCCGCTCGATGACGGCCATGACGTTCCTCTCCTCAGTGCTGCCGGTGCTGCCTTTCCGTACGTCGCCAGGGGGCGGGGGCTGGCGCCCGCGGTCAGGTGGCGCGCGCCCGCCCCGGCCCGTGACCGGCTAGGAGTGCGACTGCTTCCACTCCGCCTGCGCCTCGGTGAGCTTCTGGGCCATCGTGTCCAGAAACTCCTGCGGCTTCATCTGGCCGAGGAGCACCTTCTGGAACAGCGGCTCGGTGTCGGCCTTGGTGATCGAGGAGAACTGCGGCAGGTAGTAGGGCGGCGAGACGACCACCGTGCCCGGGTCGCCGAGCACCTCGACCGCGTTCCTGAGGTACGGCCGCTCGTTCAGCCAGGAGTCGCCCTGGGCGTCGGTGTTCGCCGGGATCTGTCCGGTCTGCTGGTTCCAGTAGCTGTTGCTCTCCTTGGAGACCAGGAAGTCCACGAACTTCCAGGCCGCCTCCTTGTGCTCGCTGTTCTTGAACACCGCGAACCCGTCGACGGGGTTGGCCACGATGGTGCGCTTGCCCGACACCCCCACGGGCATCGGGAAGGCGTCGATCTTGTCCGCGCCGAACGCCTTCACGTGGTCGTTGTACGACCCGAGGTTGTGGTGCATCATCGCGACCTTGCCGCTGGTGAACTGGGCCACCATCTTCGGGAAGTCGTTGGTGACGTCGGCCTCCGGGGTGTCCTTCTTGTACAGCGCGGCGATCTTGGCGACCAGTTCGACGTTCTTCGGGTCGTTCACGGTGCTCTTGCCGGAGGCGTCGAAGAACTCGGTGACGCCCGAGTACGCGTAGGCCTCGGCCAGAAGCTGGAAGATCGAGCCCGCGCCGCCGCGGATGGTCCATCCGTACTGGTCGGGGGCCTTGGTCAGCTTGTCCACGGCGGTGAAGAACGCGTCCCAGGTCTTCGGCGCCTCGACCCCCGCCGCGGCCAGCTTCTCCTTCTGGTACCAGACGACGTCGAGGTTGGAGGTGGCCGGCACCAGGTAGAGCTTGCCGTCCGGGGTGGTCTGCTTGATCGAGGTGAGCATGCTGCCGAGCAGCTTGCCGTTCGCGGGGCTCTTGGCCAGCCAGTCGTCGGCCGGTTCGAGCGCCTGCTGGCCCGTCAGGTTGGCGAGGTAGCTGGTGGTGACGCCGCCGACGTCGGGCGTCTCGCCGCCCGCGACCGCGGTGTCGTACTTCTGCTGGACGGAGGCGATGGGGATGCCGACGTACTCGACGTGGATCGTGGGGTTAGCCTTCTCGAACCGCTTGATCAGCTCCTGGTAGATGGGCGTGCGCACCCCTCCGTTGTTGTCCCAGAAGGTGATCGTCGTCTTGTCCGGTGCCCCGCCTCCGGCGGAGTCCGAACCGCAGGCCGTCGCGGTCACGGACAGGGCGAGGACGGCGACGGCGGCCGCGCGGACCTTCGTGATGGTTCTCATGGGTGGTGTCCTCCAGGCGGGGGGTGCTATCCCTTGACGGCACCGGCGCTGATGCCGGACACGAGATAGCGCTGAATCACTGCGAACACGCAGACGACCGGTACGGCCGCTACCACGCCACCCGCCGCCAGGGCTCCGAAGTCGGCGCTGTACTCGCCGATGGTGTAGCTGAGGCCGACGGGGATCGTGAAGTTGTCCTGCCTGCTGATGAACATCAGCGCGAACAGGAAGTTGTTCCAGGTGTGGATGAAGGCGAACGAGCCCACGGCGATGAGCCCCGGCCGGAGCTGCGGCAGCACGACCGCGAAGAACGCCCGCATCCGCGTGCAGCCGTCGACCAGCGCCGCCTCCTCCACCTGGAAGGGGACCGCGGTGACGAACCCGCTCATCAAGATGATCGACAGCGGCAGGTTGAACACCGTGTCGGCGACCACCAGGCTCCACAGGGAGTTGATGAGCCCAAGCCCCCTGAAGATTGTGAACAGGGGGATCAGCATCATGGCGCCGGGGATGAACTGCGTACACAACAGCGCGATCATGAAGAACGTACGGCCGCGGAAGCGGAACCGCGCCAGCGCGTAGCCGCCCATCAGGGCGACCACCGTGGTGAAGAACAGCGACAGCACGCCGACGATCACGCTGTTCTTGAAGAAGACGGCGTAGCCGATGTCATTCCACACGGTGTCGAAGTGCTCGAAGGTGACCGGCCACGGCACCGGCGCGGTCGAGCCCGTGGGCCGCAGCGCGAAGACGATCATCCAGTAGAACGGGACCAGCGTGAAGACCAGGTAGAGCACCAGCGGGACGTACAGGCGGAGCACCCTGCCGGGGTCCCTCCGGCGCGAGCCGGGGGCCGCGCCCGTCCGCGCGTGGGCGGGGCGTCGCGCGATCACCTCGGTTGCCATGGAACCGTCCCTCATCCCTTGTGGTCCGCGCCGAACCGGCTCAGCCGGAGGTAGAGGAGCGAGCAGAACAGCAGGATCACGAACCCGGCCGTCGTGAGCGCGGAGCCGTACCCGAAGTCCTTGGAGTCGATCGCGCGCTGGGCCACGTACAGCGGGAGCGTGGTGGTGACCTGCGCCGGCCCGCCCCCGGTCAGCGTGTAGATCAGGTCGACGTTGTTGAACTCCCAGACCGAGCGCAGCAGCGTGGCCAGCACGATGGCGTCCCGCAGGTGCGGGAGCGTGACGTGGAAGAAGCGCCGCGTACGGCCGGCCCCGTCGACCGCCGCCGCCTCGTACAGCTCTCCTGGGATGCCCTGCAGCCCGGCGAGCAGCAGGATCGCGAAGAACGGCACGCCGCGCCACAGCTCGGTGATGACCACCGCGCCGAAGACGGTGTCCGGGTTGCCGAGCACGGCGGCCTCGGGGGCGCCGAGGTAGCGCACGATGCCGGTGGTGGGGTTGTAGAGCAGGATCCAGATGCCCGTGGTGAGCACCCCGGAGACCGCCCACGGCGAGAACACCATCGAGCGGGCGAGCCCCCGGCCGATGAAACTTTCATTCACCATGAGCGCCAGGGCGAGTCCGAGCAGGAGCTGCAGAACGATCTCGACGACCACCCACTTGGCGGTGAAGCCCAGGCTGGACCAGAACAGCGGGTCGTGGAACAGCATCTCCCTGAAGTTGTCCAGGCCGGCGAACCCGTTGGCCCATGGCTTGGTCAGGTTGTAGTGCCGCAAGCTGTAGTACAGGACGCTGCCGATGGGGTAGACGAGGAACACCGCGATCAGCAGCACCGTCGGTGAGATCAGCAGGTACGGGGCCCAGCGCAGGGCCCGCGGGCGTCCCCTCGCCTGGGGTGTGCTGGCCAAAGCCACCTCGCACTCCGTTCCGTCGGGCAACGTGACACATTCTTGAATGACGTTCACACTTGTGTACGCGCCGTCAACGTAGGAACGCGACACGCGAACTGTCAACCCTTCGCCAGGTAACCAAAGCATTTCGAACGCGTGGCAGCCGCGTTCGCGCCGCTCCCTTGACTGGCGGGGGGTGTCGGCCATACGTTCCATGTGTTCATATACGTGAATACAGTTCTTGAATGTGTACGCGAGAGAGGACCGCATGACTGCGCTGGTGGATCGGCTCGACGGGCTGCTGTTCTTCCCCGTCACACCGTGCGACGACCGGGAGCGGCTGAACCTCGATGCCTTCCGCCTGCACGTGCGCGAAGGCGTGGCGGCGGGTTGCGGCGCGGTGTTCGCCTGCTGCGGCACGGGCGAGTTCCCCTCGCTGAGCCTGGACGACTACGCGGCCTGCGTCGCCGCCGCCGTCGAGGAGAGCGCCGGGCGCGTGCCCGTCGTGGCGGGCACGGGGTACGGGACGGCGCTGGCGTCGCGGTTCTCCGCGGCGGCGGAGGCGGCGGGGGCCGACGGCCTGCTCGCCCTGCCGCCCTACTTGATCCAGGCCGACCAGGAGGGGCTGCGCCGCCACTACGAGGCCCTGGCCGACGCCTCCGGGCTGCCCGTCATCCTCTACCAGCGGGACAACGCCATCTTCGAGCCGGACACCGTCGTCGCCCTGGCCCGCCATCCCCGCATCGTGGGCTTCAAGGACGGATACGGCGACCTCGACCTGCTCCAGCGCACCATCAGCGCGGTCCGCTCGGCCTCGGGCGAGCTGCTCTACTTCAACGGCCTGCCCACGGCCGAGATGTCGGCGCTCGCCTACCGGGGGCTCGGCATCACCCGATACTCCTCGGCCGTCTTCTGCTTCGTGCCGACCGTCGCGCTGGCCTTTCACCGGGCGCTGGTCGGCGGCGACGACGCCACGGTCGACCTGCTGATCGACGAGTTCTACCGGCCGCTGGTCGAGCTGCGCCGCCAGGGCTCCGGGTACGCCGTGTCGCTCGTCAAGGCCGGCGTGCGGTTGCGAGGGCTCGACGTGGGCCCCCCGCGCGTCCCGCTCGCCGAGCCCGCCCCCGAACACGTCAAGCGACTCGCGGAGCTGGTCGAGCGCGCCCTTGAGGTGATCGAGGGTCGCTGACCCCCGCGCCTGGGCGCCGCGTCTCGGGGAGGCCCCCACCGGGGACCCCGCCGCGGCGCGCCCGCACGGGCCCCGACCCCCTGGAGGCTCCCTCGGCCAGAGGCGGGCCTCCCTGACCCAGGAGGTACCGATCCCTTGAGAACACCTTGGAGAACGACGGCCGTGCTCGCGTCCGGCCTGTGCGCGGTGGCGCTCGCGACCGCGCCCGTGCCGGCCTCGGCTTCCACCGAGACGCCGCTGGGGCGGCGCACGCTGCCCGCCAATGACGGATGGGCCGCCGCGACCACCGGCACGACCGGCGGCTCGGCGGCCGACGACGCCCACGTCTACACCGTCCGAAACCGCAAGGAGCTGGTCGCGGCCCTGGCCGGAGGCGACAGGACACCGAAGATCATCTATGTGAAGGGCGTCATCGACGGGAACACCGACGACTCCGGCGCCAAGCTCGGCTGCGACGACTACGCGGTGGGCGGCTACACCCTCCCTGCGTACCTCGCGGCCTACGACCCGGCGGTGTGGGGCCGAGACACCGAGCCGTCCGGTCCACTGGAGGACGCGCGCGCCGCCTCGGCGGCCAGGCAGACGGCGCACGTCAAGCCGAAGGTGGGCTCCAACACCACCATCGCCGGCGTCGGCCATGCCGTGATCAAGGGCCTCAACCTGCACGTCGACAAGGCCGACAACGTCATCATCAGGAACATCACGTTCCAGGACGCCTACGACTGCTTCCCCCAGTGGGACCCGACCGACGGCGACGAGGGCAACTGGAACTCCCTCTACGACAACATCTCGGTCACCGGCTCCACGCACGTCTGGGCCGACCACAACAGCTTCGACGACGGCGGAAACCCCGACTCCGCGCAGCCGCTGTACTTCGGGCGGCCCTACCAGGTACACGACGGCGAGCTCGACATCACCAACGGGGCGGACCTCGCCACGGTGTCGTGGAACCGGTTCGCCGGCCACGACAAGACCATGCTGATCGGCTCCACCAACAACCCGGCCACCGACTCAGGCAAGCTCAACGTGACCGTTCACCACAACGTGTTCGACACCATCTTGCAGAGGGCGCCGCGCGTGAGGTTCGGCCGGGTACACGTCTACGACAACTTCTACAACGTCCCCGCCGGCGCGGGGTACGTCTACAGCTTCGGCGTCGGCGTGCAGTCGAAGATCTACGCCGAGAACAACTACTTCCGCCTCGGCTCGGGCGTCGGCGCGGACCAGATCATCTACAACTGGGGCGGCACCGCGATCCACGCCACGGGCACGCTCGTGACCAGCGGCGCCACGACGCGCCAGGTCGACATCCTGGCGGCCCACAACGCCACCCACGACCCCGACCTGTCCGGCGACGCCGGCTGGACCCCGACCCTGCACACCAAGGTCGACCCGGCGCTCGTGGTGGCCCTCAAGGTGCCGCTCCTGGCGGGCGCCGGACGCCTGCTCTGACCTTTCGCCCCGTGGACCGTCACGCCGGTGGGCGGCGTGACGGTCCACGTGCACGGGGTCAGGAGATCTCTGCCAGCCAGCGCTCGTGGGCCCCCGAGAAGGGCGGCAGGCGATCGTGGACGGCGGTCATCAGCCACGCGGCCGAACGCTCCGCCTGGGCGATGACCTCTCCGGTATACGCGTAGCGGACCTGGTGCTCGGCGAACTCGTCCTCGTCGTCGAGCAGGACCCGCCCGTCGCGCATCCGGATCACGTCGAGGTCGAGGTCGACCATCGTCACCTGCCCGTCGCGCCACTCAGGGACGGTCGTGATGTCGCAGTAGATCGACGCCTTGCTCGGCACGCCGTTGAAGGTGGCGGTCCACCACAGCCCCCGTGGGAACAGCATGACGAAGGGCTGCGGCCAGACGACCGGCGGCTCGCCGCCCCGGCTGCCGCTGGTGCCGGCCGGGCAGCCGGTCCAGACGCCGTGCTCGTCCTCCCCCAGCAGCCGTGCCCCGTGGTGCCAGTGCAGTGATCCGTCGAACTTTGTGTAGACGATGTCGACCGCTGTGCCGGTGATGTCCGCCCCGCGGGCTTGGACGCTCACCGGCGATCAGCTCGTTTCGCGCGCATGCGGCTCCTCGTGCGTGGCTGAAGTCCTCCCGCACGGAAACCTACGCCCGCTCAGACCTCCACTACCACCGGAATAATCATGGGACGGCGACGGTAGGTGTCACTGACCCAGCGCCCGACGATGCGGCGCGTCAGCCGGCGCATCTGCTGGAGGTCGGCGACCCCGTCGGCCCCGGCCTCCTGAAGCGCCTTCTCGATCAGCGGGATGACCGCGTCGAACGCCTCGATCTCGATGCCGGAACCGCGCGCGTAGATCTCCGGGCCGCCGCTCACCTTGCCCGTCGTCGAGTCGACCACGACGACGACCGAGATGAACCCCTCGTCGCCGAGGATGCGCCGGTCCTTCAGGGCGACGTCGGTGACCGCGCCCACCGAGGAGCCGTCCACGTAGACGTAGCCGCACTGCACCGCGCCCACGATGCGCGCCCTGCCGTCGACCAGGTCGACCACCACGCCGTCCTCGGCGATGACGATGTGGTCGTCAGGCACGCCGGTCATCGCCGCGAGCTTGGCGTGGGCACGCATGTGGCGCCACTCGCCGTGCACCGGCATGAAGTTGGACGGCTTGGTGAGGTTCAGGACGTACAGCAGCTCGCCCGCGGCCGCGTGACCGGAGACGTGCACCAGGGCGTTGCCCTTGTGGATCACCCGGGCGCCCCAGCGGGTGAGCCCGTTGATGACCTTGTTGACGGCCGTCTCGTTGCCGGGCACCAGCGAGGACGCCAGCAGGACGGTGTCCCCCTCGGCGACGCGGATCGGGTGGTCGCGGTTGGCCATGCGGGACAGCGCCGCCATGGGCTCGCCCTGCGACCCCGTGCAGATCAGCACGACGTCCTCCGGCGGCCACTCCTCGATCTCCCGGGAGTCGACGAGGATCCCCGGCGGCACCCTGAGGTAGCCGAGGTCCCTGGCCACGCCCATGTTGCGGACCATCGAGCGCCCGATGAGCGCGACCTTGCGGCCGTTCTCCTCGGCGGCGTCGAAGATCTGCTGCACGCGGTGCACGTGCGAGGCGAAGCACGCCACGATGATCCGCTTGGTCGCGCTGCGGAAGACCTCGTCGATCACCGGGCTGATGGTGCGCTCGCTCGGGACGAAGCCGGGCACCTCGGAGTTGGTCGAGTCGGACATCAGCAGGTCGACGCCCTCGGAGCCGAGCCTGGCGAAGCCGCCGAGGTCGGTGAGGCGGCCGTCGAGCGGCAGCTGGTCCATCTTGAAGTCGCCGGTGTGCAGCACGATGCCGGCTTCGGTCCTGATGGCGACGGCCAGGGCGTCGGGAATGGAGTGGTTGACCGCGAAGAACTCGCACTCGAACGGCCCGAACCGCTGCCGCTGCCCCTCGGCCACCTCCACCTTGACCGGCTGGATGCGGTGCTCGGTGAGCTTGCTCTCGATCAGCCCCAGCGTCAGCCGCGACCCCACCAGAGGAATGCCGGCCCGCTCGCGCAGAAGGTACGGCACGGCGCCGATGTGGTCCTCGTGGGCGTGCGTCAGCACGACCGCCTCGATGTCGTCGAGCCGGTCCCTGATGTAGTCGAAGTCGGGCAGGATCAGGTCGACGCCCGGCTGGTCGGGCTCTGGGAACAGCACGCCGCAGTCGACGACCAGCAGGCGGCCGTCGAACTCGAAGACCGCCATGTTGCGACCGATCTCACCGAGCCCGCCCAGTGCGACGATGCGCAGGCCGTTCTCCGGCAGGACCGGAGGAGGTCCGAGCTCGGGATGCGGATGACTCATGCGTTACCCCCGTGTATGCCGGCCCGCCGCTCGTACACGGCTCCCTCGCCGAACCGTGCGGCGCGTCGCGGGCCGAGATCGCTGTGTCTCTCTCTCAAACTCTCTGTTCCTCCCCGCCACGCTCCGCGCGCGGCGACTCATTGGGATCGTTCTCCGCCGTTCACGTCGCACGGACGGCGGGCAAGCCAGACAATTCTCGCGCGCCTTACGCACGGCGCGCGGCACGTCAGTCGGACAACTTCACGCCGCCCGCGACCAGGTCCTCTCTCAGGACCGCGATCTGCTCGCGGGTGGCCTCCAGCAGGGGAAGGCGCACGGGGCCCACGGACCTGCCGAGCAGGGCGAGGGCCGCCTTGGCCATGATCGCACCCTGGGAGCGGGTCATGATGCCGGTGACCACCGGGAGCAGGCGCTGGTTGACCGCGCGCGCCTCCTCGACATGGCCCGACGTGTACATGTGGATCATGGTGGCGAGCTCGGCGCCGACCACGTGGCTCACCACGCTCACGAACCCGGCCGCGCCGACCGCGAGCCAGGGCAGGTTGACCGCGTCGTCCCCGGAGTAGAAGGCCAGGTCGGTGGAGGCCATCACCTGGGAGCCGGCGAACAGGTCGCCCTTGGCGTCCTTCACCGCCGCGATGCGCGGGTGGGCGGCCAGGCGCCGCAGCGTCTCGGTCTCGATCGCCGTGCCGGTGCGCGCGGGGATGTCGTACAGCATCACGGGGAGCCCGGTCGCGTCGGCCACCGCCGTGAAGTGGCGGTACAGGCCCTCCTGCGGAGGTTTGTTGTAGTAGGGCGTCACCACCAGCAGCCCGTGGGCGCCCGCGTTCTCCGCGGCCCTGGCGAGCTCGGCCGAGTGGCGGGTGTCGTTGGTGCCCGCTCCCGCCACCACGGTGGCCCTGTCGCCGACGGCCTCCACCACGGCCCGGAGGATCATGTCCTTCTCGGCGTCGGTGGTGGTGGGGGACTCACCCGTCGTGCCGCTCACGACGAGCCCGTCGTTCTGTTGCTCGTCCACGAGGTAGGTGGCCAGGCGCTGGACACCTTCGAGATCGACGGCACCGTCGGCCGTGAACGGCGTGACCATCGCGGTCAGCATGCGACCGAAGGGCGCGTCGGAGGTTCCTGTTGGCGATGCCATAGACCGAACGGTACCCGGATCCGAGGAGACGGTGGACCCCGCCACCCCGGTTCGCCGCCCGATGGGACGTAATTAGGGCATGTACCGCTAGCGCAGATGATAGCCGGATATGGATAGAGGCCGCCGATATGTGCTCGGGGGTACACACATCGACGACCTCTATCCATGCAATCGGAGCCGCTTACGGGGGCGTTACACGCTTCTGAGGAGAATTTTCCGATCGTTCGAGCGCACCCCGCCGGCGGGGTTCCACAGGGCGGTTCCGCAGGAGGCGCGCCCGGCCGCCGGCGGCGCTTCTCCGCAGGTGGAAAGGCCGCGGCCCACGGGATCCACGAGCCCTTCCGCCCCCTTCGGCACAGGATGTGGTCACAGAATCGCGTTTGGTAAAGTTGGGACTCCAAGTGTCCATCATTACTCCCCGCTGTCCTTTGATTACGGCAAGATAGGGAAACGATCTCTAACGCCCCGAGGGATGGACGGATGACTGGTAACGACCCGGTGTACCTCCGTGTGGTCGAAGAGTTGCGGGCGCAGATAGTCGACGGCACCCTGCCGCCGGGCGCGCCCATTCCGTCTCGAGCGCAGCTCACCCAGCGCTTCAGAGTCGGCGAGACCGCCGCCAGGCACGCGCTGCGCGTCCTGGCCGCCGAAGGCCTGATCATCGGCAGGGTCGGCTCCGGGCACTACGTCCGCGAGAAGTCCGTGCTCTATCCCCTGCAGCGATGCCGCTACATCGACCACGACGCCCCGTTCGCCGCCGACATGCAGGCGGGCGGCCACCGCGCCACCTGGGACTGGCGCAGCGAGGCGATCAAGGCGGGGCGCGAGACCGCCCGGCGGCTGCGCGTCGAGGAGGGCGAGCCCGTCATCCGCACGCGCTACGTCTTCCGCGCCGAGGGCAAGCCCATGCAGCTCGCCACCTCCTACGAGCCGGCCGACCTCGGCAGGGCGCAGTCCTTCCCCGAGGAGGGCACCAACGGCCGCAAGAGCCTCGTGGCCCGCATGTCCGCCGTGGGCATCAAGATCACCGACATCCGCGAGAGCGTGCACACCCGGGTGCCCCAGCCGGCCGAGAGCGACCTGCTCGACCTGCCCACCGGAGTTCACGTCCTCCATGTCGAGCGCACCCACTGGTCGGGCGACCGTCCGGTGGAGACCAGCGACATCGTGGTCCCCGGCGACCGGTTCCGCCTCGTCTACTCCGTCCCGATCGGCGCCTGACCCCCCCGCAACGCCCGCGTGCGCGGCCCTCACGTACGGGCGCGCTGGGTGGCGGCCACGCACACCAGCACCGCGAGCGCCGCGGCCACCGTGGCGACCTCCACCCGCTCCGCCAGCAGCAGCCAGGCCCACAGCAGCGTCAGAAGCGGCTGAAGCAGTTGCGTCTGACCGGCGCGGGCGATGCCTCCCATGGCCAGGCCCGCGTACCACGGGATGAACCCCAGGAAGGCCGACACCAGCGCGACGTAGGCGAATCCGGCCACCGCCTCGCCGGTCGGGCGCAGCGGCGTCGTCATGGCGAGGACCACGGTGACCGGCACGGCGACGGGCGCGGCGATCACCAGCGCGTACGAGATGACCCGCCACCCCGGCGTGTGCCGCGCGAGCCGCCCGCCCTCGGTGTACCCCACCGCGGCGCAGACCAGGGCCGCCGCCATCAGCAGGTCGGCCACGGCGAGGCGTCCGCCTCCCCTGCTGAGCGTGAAGATCGTGACCGAGACCGCGCCGCCCGCGCTCGCGACCCAGAACAGCGGCCGGGCCCGCTCGCCCGCCCGCAGGACCGCGCAGACGGCGGTGGCGGCCGGAAGCAGCCCGACGACGACGGCGGCGTGCGACACGCCGGCCCCCGAGTCCAGGGCGAGCCCGCTGAACAGCGCGAACCCGAAGACCACGGTGCCCGCGATGACCGCGTACGACTTCAGCTGGGAGCGCGGCGGCAGCAGCGGAGCGCCGGCCGTCACCAGGCACGCGCCCGCCACGAGCGCGGCCACCGCCGCCCTGCCGATCGCGACCAGGTACGGATCGAAGCCGCGCATCGCGAAGGCGGTGGCCGGGAAGGTGCCGGAGAAGGTCACGACCCCGAGCCCCGCCAGCAGCGTGCCCCGCCAGGGAGTGCCCGCCCGCCCCCCGCCCCTCAGCACGGCGGTCGCACCGCCCGGGGTCCCGGGGCCCGCACCCGCCCTCGTGCCGGCGGTCCCGCCGCCTGGAGCCCCGGTGCCGGGATCCGTCCTCGCGCCGGCCGTGGCGGTGACCGCTACTGCCGTGGGGACGATAGCGCTATTGTCTGGTCTCATGAATGACGATAGCAGTATCGTCCGCGTCGCCGCCCTCCTGCGGGAGGAGGCCGCGAGGCTCAGACCCGGCGACCGGCTGCCGTCCAGCCGCGAGCTGACGCGGCGCCACGGGGTGAGCCCGGTCACGGTGTCGCGGGCCATCGCCGCGCTCGCCGCCGAGGGCAGGGTGATCACGCGGCCGGGGAGCGGCGCCTTCGTCGCCTCCGTGCCCGCCGCCACCGCCGGCGACGCCCCCGACCTGTCGTGGCAGACGGTGTCCCTCGGCGACCGGTGGGTCGACGACGCGACCGTGAGCGGGCTGCTCACGCCGCCGCCCGAGGGGGTCATCCCGCTCACCGGGGGTTATCTCAACCCCGGGCTGCGGCCGTCCAAGGCCCTGTCGAGCGCCGCCACGCGCGCCGTGCGCCGTCCGGACGCCTGGGCGCTCCCGCCGCTGAACGGCCTGCCCGAGCTGCGGCGCTGGTTCGCGACCGAGGTCGGGGGCGGGGTCACCCAGGCGGACGTCCTGATCGTCAGCGGCGGCCAGTCGGCGCTGACCCACGCCTTCCGCGCCCTGGCGGCCCCAGGCGAGCCGATGCTGGTCGAGACCCCGACCTATCCAGGAGCGCTCTCCTCGGCCCGCGCGGCCGGGCTGCGCACGGTGGCCGTGCCGGTCGACCGCGAGGGGGTGCGGCCCGAGCTGCTGGCCGAGGCGTTCGCCGTCACGGGCGCCCGGGTGTTCTTCTGCCAGCCGACCCTGCACAACCCCACCGGGGCCGTGCTCTCGGCGGCGCGGCGCGAGCAGGTCCTCGCCATCGCCCGCGCGGCGGGCGCCTTCGTGATCGAGGACGACTACGCGCGCTACCTCACCACCGGGCCCGTGCCGCCGTCCCTGATCACCCTGGACACCCACGGCACGGTCGTCCACGTCAACTCGCTCAGCAAGGTCACCTCACCGAGCATGCGGGTGGCCGCGGTGATCGCGCGCGGACCGGCGGCGCGGCGGCTGCGGGCGGGGCAGGTCGTCGAGTCGTTCTTCGTCGCCCGTCCGCTGCAGGAGACCGCGCTGGAGTTCCTCGGCTCCCCCGCCTGGCGGCGGCACCGCGCGTCGGTGACGGCCGAGCTCATCGTGCGGCGCGAGGCGCTGGCCGCCGCCCTCGCCCGCCACCTTCCGTCCGCGCAGGTCCGGCTCGTCCCCGAGGGCGGCATGCACCTGTGGGTACGGCTCCCGCGCGAGGTGGACGAGACGGCCCTGGTCGAGAGCGCCCAGCGTGCGGGGGTCCTGGTGAGCCCCGGCACGATCTACCACTCCGCGGAGCCCCCCTCGCCCCACATCCGGGTGACGCACATCGCGGCGGCCCACGTCGCCGAGCTGACGGAGGGAGTGCGCCGCCTCAGCGCGGCCCTGGACACGCGGCTCACCGCCCGGAGCTGAGCCCTGTGGTCTCCCCACCTCGCCGGACGCCGATTCTGGAGACAACCCCCAACTGTCTTACAGTGGTGACATGGACGGGCCGGCGGAGCTGCTCCGCGACTTCGTGAACACCTACGACGTCGAAGGCGACACCGACGATCTGGCCTCCCCCGCCGAGCTCGCCGTCTGGCTGCGGGAACGCGGGCTGATCTCCGAGACCGACCGGGCCGTGGACGACGACTGGGCGCTCGCCATCGGCCTGCGCGAGGGGCTCCGTTCGGCGCTGCACCACGACCAGGGCCCGGGAGCCAGGACGAGCGGCCTGGACGCGGCGCTGGCGGCGCTGCCGATGCGGGTCACGCTCGCGGGCGGCGCGCCCGCGTGCGAGCCCCTGAGCACCGGCGCCACGAGGGGCCTCGGGCTCCTGGCGGCGGCCGTCCTCGACGCGCACGCCCGGGGCGACTGGCCCCGCCTCAAGGTCTGCGCGGAAGGCGGCTGCCGGTGGGCGTTCATCGACTCGTCCAAGAATCGTTCGCGTTCGTGGTGTTCGATGCGTATCTGCGGCAATCGCACCAAGACCCGCGCCTACCGGGCCAGACGCCAGCAGGACGAGCCTCACACCTCCTGAGGGACGACCGCATGGAGTTCCAGCTCGGCGCCGCAGGGGCTCCGTGTCCTCGGGGCGGGCGAACCCCGATACGGTGTGGGCAGACGAAAGGGGGCCGGCCGACATGGCAGACGTGGGGGTACGCGCCGCGCGACGCGAGGACGTCCCAGCGGTGACGGCCACCCAGATCCGGGCCTGGAAGAGCGGATACCGCCATCTCCTGCCCGAGGGGCCTCTGGAGCAGATGACCGGCCCGTCGGCCGAGGAGCTGTGGAAGCGCCAGTGGGAGGAGGCCGTCACGACCCCGCCGACGCCGCGCCACCGCCTCCTGGTCGCCGTCGAGACCGAGGACGCCCTGAGCTCCCTGGCGAGCGGGCACGGCGAGCCGGGCGGCCAGCGGGTGGTCGGGATGGCCTCGCACGCCCCCGCCGAGGACCCCGACCTCGACCCCTCCACCACGGCCGAGCTGCTCACGATGCTCGTCGACCCCGAGCACGTCCGCCGGGGCCACGGCAGCCGCCTGCTCAACGCGACCGTCGACCACCTCCGCGACGACGGCTTCTCCACCGTGGTCACCTGGGTCTTCGCCGACGACGAGGCGATGGTGGGCTTCCTGACCTCCGCCGGGTGGGGCCCCGACGAGGCCGAGCGCATCCTCGACATGGGCCGCCCGATCCGCATGATCCGCCTCACGACCGACATCAGCTGACCTCCCGCCCCGGCCGGCCGCAGGAAGCCCGGCGCACGCCCCCGTCACAAGGCAGGGCGTGCCATGAAATAGCCTGCATACGCGAATTTCCCCGGGCCCGTGGAGCGAGCGCTCCCGCCGAGGACCCGATCTTCCGAAGAGGGGCGACGTTGGCGACACCCGCTCAGTGGCTCGCGGGGGCACGGCCCCGCACCCTTCCCGCGGCGGTGGTCCCCGTCGCCGTGGGCACGGGCGTGGCCGTCTCGTACGGCGGAGCGGTCTGGTGGCGAGCCCTCCTGGCCCTGTTCGTGGCGCTGATCCTCCAGGTGGGCGTCAACTACGCCAACGACTACAGCGACGGCGTGCGCGGCACCGACGAGGACCGCGTGGGCCCGCTCCGGCTCGTCGGCTCGCGGGTGGCCGCTCCCCGGTCGGTGCTGCTGGCCGCGCTCGGGTGCTTCCTCGCGGCGGCGGTCGCGGGGCTCGTGCTGGTCGTGGTGACCGGGGCCTGGTGGCTGCTGATCGTCGGCGCGCTGGCGATCGCCGCCGCCTGGTTCTACACCGGAGGCTCCCGCCCGTACGGCTACCGCGCGCTCGGCGAGATCTCGGTGTTCGTCTTCTTCGGCCTGGTGGCCGTGGCCGGCACCACGTACGTGCAGCTGGAAAGCCTCCCTTGGGCCGCCGTGGCGGCGGCGGTGCCGGTCGGGCTGCTGGCCTGCGCGCTGCTCGTCGTGAACAACCTGCGCGACATCACGACCGACGGCCCGGCGGGCAAGCGCACGCTCGCCGTCGTGCTCGGCGACACCCGCACCCGCGTGCTCTACAGCACCTGCCTGCTGCTGCCGTTCGCCGTCGCGCTGGCCCTGGCGTTCGTACGGCCGTTCACCCTGCTGACCGTGCTCGCGCTGCCGCTCGCCCTCGGCCCGGTCAGGGCCGTGCAGGGCGGGGGGATCGGACGCTCCCTGATCACCACACTCCAGCAGACCGGTCGTCTCCAGCTCGCTTTCGGCCTGCTCTTCACGATCGGCCTGGCACTCTGAAAGATCGGCCTGCGCCCTGAAGGATCGGCCTGCGTCCTGAATGCCTCTGCCCGCCCGTAAGGCTTGACGTCGCACCAAGGCCCTTCCACGGCCGTGGAAGGGCCCTCCAGAGCCCATCCCGCCCCGCGGAGAAGGGCTCAGAGGTCGAGAAGGTTCTCCAGGCCGACGGTGAGGCCCGGGAGGTCGCGTACGCGGCGGACCCCGAGGAGCACGCCGGGGGTGAACGACGAGCGGTTCATCGTGTCGTGGCGGATCGTGAGGATCTCGCCGTCGCCGCCCAGCAGCACCTCCTGGTGGGCGATCAGGCCCGCCAGGCGCACCCCGTGGACCCGCACGCCGTCGACGTCGGCCCCTCGGGCGCCGTCGAGCTCGGAGGTCGTGGCGTCCGGCATGGCGCCGAGGCCCGCCTTGCGCCGCGCCTCGGCCACCAGCTCGGCCGTACGCCGGGCCGTGCCCGAGGGGGCGTCGGCCTTGCCCGGATGGTGGAGCTCGACGATCTCGACGGACTCGAAGTAGCGCGCGGCCTGCTGGGCGAAGTGCATCATCAGTACGGCGGCGATGCCGAAGTTGGGGGCGATCAAAGCGTTCACGCCCGGGTGCGCGGCGAGCAGGCTCCGCACGGTCGCGAGGCGGCTCGCGTCGAACCCGGTGGTGCCCACCACGGGGTGGACGCCGTGCTCGACGCACCACTTCAGGTTGTCCATGACCACGTCGGGATGGGTGAAGTCGACCACCACCTCGGCGGGGGTCAGCGACTCGATGGGATCGCCGGCGTCGACCGCCGCCACCAGTTCCATGTCGTCCGCCGCGTGGACGGCCTTGCAGACTTCGACACCGACGCGCCCGCGGGCGCCCAGAACTCCAACCCTGATCACGACGCCCAAGCGTAGCGCGAACAACAGGCCCGGGCCCCTCGCGGGGACCCGGGCCTGGTGACGTCACGGCCGTCAGCCGACGAAGGCGCTGAAGTCCTTGTCGCCGTACGGCCCGATGACGGCCAGCGTCATCGGCTGGGAAAGGATCTCCCTGGCCACGGAGTCGACCTCCTCGGGGGTGACGGCGTCGATGCGCGCCAGCACCTCGTCGACCGGCATCAGCGTGTCGTACACCAGCTCGCTCTTGCCGATGCGCGACATGCGGGAGCCGGTGTCCTCCAGACCGAGCACGAGGCCGCCGCGCATCTGGCCCTTGCCGCGCCCGATCTCGTCCTCGGTGATGCTCTCGGCGACGACCCGGGTGATCTCCTCGCGGCAGATCTTCAGCACCTCGTCGACCTTGGCGGGAAGGCATCCCACGTAGATCCCGAACTGGCCGGTGTCGGCGTACTGGGCCGTGAAGCTGTACGCCGAGTAGGCCAGGCCGCGCTTCTCCCGGATCTCCTGGAAGAGCCGGGACGACATGCCCCCGCCCAGGGCGGCGTTGAGCACGCCCAGGGCGAAGCGCCGGTCGTCCGTACGCGAGAACGCGGTCGTGCCGAGGACCAGGTTGGCCTGCTCGGTCGGCCGGTCGACCACGCGCACGCCGGAGCGCGGCGAGGCGCCCTCGCCGGTCAGGCGCGGCGGGACCGGAGTGCCGGTGCCGCCGAGCGCGCCCGCCCGCTGGTAGGCCGTGGCCACCAGCTCCACCACCCGCTCGTGGGTGACGTTGCCGCACACCGACACGACGGTGTGCGGGGGCTGGTAGTAGCTCTGGTAGTACTCGGCGATGCGGTCGCGCGTCAGGTCGTTGATCGACTCGACCGACCCGAGGATGGGCCGCCCGATCGGGGTGTCGCCGTACAGCTCCGCCGAGAACTGCTCGTGCACGACGTCCGACGGGTCGTCGTCGTGCATGGCGATCTCCTCCAGGATCACGCCGCGCTCGGACTCGACGTCCTCGGCGGTGATCAGGGAGGAGGTCACGACGTCGGCCAGCACGTCGATGGCCAGCGGCAGATCCTCGTCGAGCACCCGCGCGTAGTAGCAGGTGTACTCCTTGGCGGTGAACGCGTTGATCTCGCCGCCGATGCCCTCGATCGCCGCGGAGATCTCCAGGGCGTCGCGGGTGGGAGTGCCCTTGAACAGCAGGTGTTCGAGGAAGTGGGTGGCCCCCGTGTGCTCGGAGGCCTCGTCACGCGACCCGATGCCGACCCACATGCCGACCGCGACGGAACGTACGGTCGGCATGGTCTCGGTCACCACCCGGAGACCACCGGGAAGGACGGTGCGCTGCACGACCCCGGCACCGTCCCTGCCGGGGTGCAGAGTGGTGGTCGTCACGAGTTGCGGTCGTCCCGGCCGCCGCGGGTGCGCGACCGGCGCGGCCGGTCGCCGCCCCGCTCGCCGCGGTCGCCGCGCTCGTCACGCGGCTCGGAGTCGGCCTGGCTCGGGACCTCCTCGGTGGAGCCTCCCTCGGCCTTGGCCGCGGCCTCCTTCTCGATGACCTCGACGGGGACCAGGGAGAGCTTGCCGCGCGAGTCGATCTCGGCGATCTCCACCTGGATCTTGTCGCCGACGTTCATGACGTCCTCGACGTTCTCGATGCGCTTGCCGCCGTGCAGCTTGCGGATCTGGGAGACGTGCAGCAGGCCGTCCTTGCCGGGCAGCAGGCTGACGAACGCGCCGAAGGCCGCGATCTTGACGACCGTGCCCAGGTAGCGCTCGCCGATCTCCGGCATGTGCGGGTTCGCGATCGAGTTGATCGTGGTCCGCGCGGCCTCGGCCGACGGGCCGTCGGTCGCGCCGATGTAGATCGTGCCGTCGTCCTCGATCGTGATCTCGGCGCCGGTGTCGTCCTGGATCTGGTTGATCATCTTGCCCTTCGGGCCGATGACCTCGCCGATCTTGTCGACCGGGACCTTGATCGTGATGATGCGCGGCGCGGTCGGGTTCATCTCCGCAGGGGAGTCGATCGCCTCCTGCATCACGTCGAGGATCGCGAGACGGGCCGCCTTGGCCTGCTTGAGCGCGCCCGCCAGGACCGACGCCGGGATGCCGTCGAGCTTGGTGTCGAGCTGCAGCGCCGTGATGACGTCACGGGTGCCGGCGACCTTGAAGTCCATGTCGCCCATGGCGTCCTCGGCACCGAGGATGTCGGTCAGCGTGACGAACTGGCCGTCCTCGCCGATGAGACCCATCGCGATGCCCGCGACCATCTCCTTGAGCGGGACACCCGCGTCGAGGAGCGCCATGGTCGAGGCGCAGACCGAGCCCATGCTGGTCGAGCCGTTGGACCCGAGCGCCTCCGACACCTGGCGGATGGCGTACGGGAACTCCTCGCGGCTCGGGAGCACCGGCACGAGCGCCCGCTCGGCGAGCGCGCCGTGGCCGATCTCGCGGCGCTTGGGCGAGCCCACGCGGCCGGTCTCACCGGTGGAGTACGGCGGGAAGTTGTAGTTGTGCATGTAGCGCTTGGTGCGCTCGGGGTTGAGCGTGTCGATCATCTGCTCCATGCGGAGCATGTTCAGCGTGGTGATGCCCAGGATCTGGGTCTCTCCACGCTCGAACAGGGCCGACCCGTGGACCCTCGGGACCACCTGGACCTCGGCGCTGAGCTGCCGGATGTCCTTGGTCCCCCGGCCGTCGATGCGGACGCCCTCGTTGATCACGCGCTCGCGCATGAGCTTCTTGGTGAGCGAGCGGAAGGCCGCGGAGATCTCCTTCTCGCGACCCTCGAAGTCGGGGCCGAGCTTCTCCAGGGCGAGTGCCTTCACCCGGTCGAGCTCGGTCTCGCGCTCCTTCTTGCCGGCGATCGTCAGCGCGGAGGCCAGCTCGCTGCGCACCGCGCCCACGACGGCCTCGTAGGCGTCCTCCTGGTAGTCGAGGAAGACGGGGAACTGCGCGGTCTCCTTGGCGGCGACCTGAGCGATCTTGTTCTGCGCCTCGACGAGCACCTTGATGAACGGCTTCGCCGCCTCCAGGCCCTCGGCCACGGTCTCCTCGGTGGGAGCGACCGCGCCCTCGCCGACGAGCTTGAGCGTGTCGCGGGTGGACTCGGCCTCGACCATCATGATCGCGACGTCGCCGTCCTCCAGGACCCGGCCGGCCACGACCATGTCGAAGGTCGCGCCCTCCAGCTCCGAGTGGGTCGGGAACGCCACCCACTGGCCGCTGATCAGTGCGACGCGGACGCCGCCGATCGGGCCGGAGAAGGGCAGGCCGGCCAGCTGCGTCGACAGGCTCGCGGCGTTGATGGCCACGACGTCGTACAGGTGGTCGGGGTTGAGCGCCATGATCGTCGCCACGACCTGGACCTCGTTGCGCAGGCCCTTGACGAAGGACGGGCGCAGCGGGCGGTCGATCAGGCGGCAGGTGAGGATGGCGTCCTCGGACGGCCGGCCCTCACGGCGGAAGAACGAACCGGGGATCCGGCCCGCGGCGTACATCCGCTCCTCGACATCCACGGTGAGCGGGAAGAAGTCCAGGCTCTCCTTGGGATGCTTGGACGCGGTGGTGGCGGACAAGACCATCGTGTCGTCGTCCAGGTAGACGACGGAGCTTCCCGCCGCCTGACGCGCGAGCCGCCCGGTCTCGAACCGGATGGTACGCGTTCCGAATGAGCCGTTGTCGATCACGGCTTCCGTGCTGTGGACACCCTCCACGGGGGACCTCCTTGGGTCGTCGCCCGCGTCCGTGCTGTGCTCGCACTCGCTCAGGCACGCGCCGGCCGACCGGTATCGTCGCGGTCGGCTCGCTCGTGCCTGGCTCCGTTATGCCGGCTCCCCGTCATGTGCAGCGCCGGTCTTCGATCGAAGCACCCGGGCTGTACGGCGTGATCGCCGTCGACATCCGGAAGCCACTACCGAGGACCGGCCCGCAGGCGTCACGGGAACGCGCGTTTGTGCTGTGCGGACGCGGGGCACTTTCTCGGCTCTTCAGTTGTCGTGCTAGAGGCAAGTTTGCTCAGAAGCGGCCTCGCGCCGCGTCGCGACGCGCCGACCGGATTTCTCCATATCAGGGATGCCTTTGCCCTGATATGAGAGAGGGAGCGGCACGATGCCGCTCCCCTCCACACTATCGGCGCAGACCGAGCCGCTCGATCAGGGTGCGGTAGCGCGCGATGTCCTTGCTGGCGAGGTACTTCAGCAGGCGGCGGCGACGGCCGACCAGCAGCAGCAGCCCACGGCGGCTGTGGTGGTCGTGCTTGTGGGTCTTGAGGTGCTCGGTGAGCTCGCTGATGCGCTTGCTCAGCAGCGCGATCTGCACCTCGGGGGACCCGGTGTCACCGTCTCCGGTTCCGTACTCGCTGATGATCGTCTTCTTGGCGGCGGTGTCGAGCGACACGGCTCTCCTTCAACTGTCTACGGGCACACGTCAGATGATTGCTTACGAACGACCGTGTATGCCTACAGTCGCCGTAACCGGTCGACGGGCAGCGCGCAGCGCGCCGAAACCGAGCCGACACGTCAGGCTACCATCGCCCTGGCATCACCGTGGACAGCCCCGTGAACGGCCCCATGGACGGCGCCGTGCGCCTCGCCCCCGCGCGGCCACCAGGCGATCGGCCGGTTCAGGCCCTCGCGACCGGCCGCCGCCGATCAGCCGCCGATCAGGCGGCGGGCCTCGTCGACGTCGCGGTGCATCTGCTCGATCAGCGCGTCGACGGAGTCGAACTTCAGCGTGTCGCGGAGCCGCACGGCGAAGTCGACGACGACGTGGGCACCGTAGAGATCGAGATCGTCGCGGTCGAGTGCGTAGGCCTCGACCGTGCGCTCGACCCCCTCGAACGTCGGGTTGGTGCCGATGGAGATCGCCGCCGGCCACCGCTTCCCCTCGTACGGCGAGGGGGACTGCGTGCACTCAAGCCAGCCCGCGTACACGCCGTCGGCCGGGATCGCGGTGAACGCGGGGGACTCGATGTTGGCCGTGGGGAAGCCGAGCAGCGCCCGGCCACGCTGGTGCCCGCGGACGACCACGCCCTCGACGCGGTGGGGACGCCCGAGCGCCTCGGCCGCCGCCGCTACGTCACCCGCCGCCAGGCTCTCTCTGACCAGGCTGGAGGAAATCGCCTCGCCACTGCTGACCAGGGGGACCGCCTCCGCCACGAAGTCGTACTTCTCACCGAGCTGGCGGAGCGTCTCGACGTCGCCCGCCGCCTTGTGGCCGAAGCGGAAGTTCTCCCCGACCACCACGCCCGCGGCGTGCAGCCGGTCGACGAGGACCGCCTGGACGAACTCGTCGGGGGTCATGCGGGAGAAGTCCAGCGTGAACGGCAGGACGCACACCGCGTCGACGCCGAGCGCGCCCAGCAGCTCGGTGCGGTGCCGCGCCGTGGTGAGCCGGGGCGGGTGGCTCCCGGGCCTCACCACCTCGTCGGGGTGGGGGTCGAAGGTGATCACTACAGAGGGAAGTCCCAGGCCGGCCGCCATGGCGACGGCACGTTCGACCATGCGCTGATGGCCTTGGTGCACACCGTCGAACACCCCGATCGTGATGACAGACCTGCCCCAGTCTCCGGGCACGTCGTCGAGTCCGTGCCAGCCCTGCACCTCGACCTCGCTCCTGTGCTGATGGTCACGCTCACCCAAGCCTGCCATGCGGATCGGATTTCACCGCACGGGGACGAGGGTAGCCCAGCGGCACGGGGCGCCGGGCGACGCCCCTGCCACTCCCCCGCCCGGCCGGTGCCCGCATACCGGTGGACTCATGCGAGCTCCCCGAAGCGCGCTTCGCCCGGACGGCGGCGGCGCTTCCCCACCCTATCGCCGCCCCCGCCGAGCCCCGATCTCCGATCTCCGGACGGGCGACCCCCGTACGGCCGCGCGCGCCGCCCGGCCCGTACGGGCGGTCACATCGACGCCTTGAGCCCCGAGCCGCAGAGCGGGGCCACGACGGTGCCCTCCCCGAAAGGGGAGCCGCCCGTGCGCAGCCGGCGCACCGCGGCGTACGCGACGGCGCCCGTCGGCTCGACCCAGAGCCCCCGTGCGGCCAGGGCGGCGTGCGCCGCGCCGATCTCGTCGTCCGACACGGTGACGACCGCCCCGCCGGTCTCCCGGACGATCTCCAGCATGCGGGCGCCCCGCGCGGGCGCGGCGATGGCGATGCCCTCGGCCACGGTCTTCCCCGGAGCGACCGGCCCGACGTCGTCGCTCCCGGCGGCGAACGCGGCGGCCACGGGCGCGCACCGCTCCGCCTGCACGGCCACGATGCGCGGGAGACGGTCGACGAGCCCGGCGGCGCGCAGCCCGGCGAACCCGAGGTGGGCGCCGAGGACGAGCGTGCCGTTGCCCGCGGGCAGGACCAGCGTGGCGGGAGCGGTCCCGCCGAGTTGCTCGAAGATCTCCAGGGCGTAGGTCTTGGTGCCTTCGTAGAAGTAGGGGTTGTAGACGTGGCTGGCGTAGAAGGCACCGGTCGCCTCCACCCGCTCGGCCGCCGCCCTGGCCGTGTCCTCGCGCGACCCCTCGACCACCGTGACCGTGGCTCCGTGCCCCCGGATCTGCAGGAGCTTCTTCTCGCTGGTGCCCGACGGCACGAAGATCTCGGCGGCCACGCCCGCGCGGGCCGCGTACGCCGCGACGGCCGTGCCCGCGTTGCCGCTGCTGTCGGCGACCAGCCGGGTGGCGCCGAGTACGCGGGCGAGGGCCACGAGCACGACCGCGCCCCTGTCCTTGAACGAGCCCGTGGGCGAGACGTACTCCAGCTTGAGCCGCACCCCCTCCTCGCCGTGCAGGGATGCCTCGATCAGCGGGGTCATGCCCTCGCCCAGGCTGAGACGGCGGCCCGGCACGGGGATGGCGTCCTCGTAGCGCCACAGGGAATGGTCGCCGGGCCGGGGGCTCCAGCTCAGCGCGGTGGGAGCGAGATCGAGCGTCCCTCCGCAGTCGCACCTCCACCGCTCGGCCGTGGGGGCGTGGGAACGCCCGCAGGAGCACTCGTAGCGCGGGAGGTCAGGCATCATCGCGGGCCTTTCAGGTGACGCGCCGGCACGTCGAGGGAGACCGCACGGCCACGATCAAGAGACGCCCGGTGCTCCGTTTGACGGGAACACCCCATCTTCGCCTGCTCCCGCACCCCGCTCGCAGGCCCGGCCCCCGACGCACCCACTCTCAGACCCGACCCCTGACGCACCCCACTCTCAGACCCGACCCCTGACGCACCCCACTCTCAGACCCGACCCCTGACGCACCCCACTCTCAGACCCGGCCCCTGACGCACGCCGCTGTCAAGCCCAGCCCCTGACGCACCCCCCGACCCCTGAACGCGCGCCGCTCTCAGGCCCGGCCGCGGATGAGATACGCGAGGACCTCCCCGGCGATACCCCCGGGCAGGTCCCCGGAGAGTGGCCTCGCGGCCAGCGCGCCCGCGATGTCCGCCTCCGGTACGCCCTCCGCGGCGAGGCAGGACGCGGCCTGACTTTCCGGCAACGCGTTGAACCAGCGCAGGCCGGCACGGATCCGGGCGGAGGGCTCGACCGCGCCGACCAGCCGGACCCGGGAGATGCCCCCGTCGGGGAACGCGTCGATCCGCACGGCGGTCACCGCCTCGCCGGGCTCGCGCAGGGTGAACACGTGCCGGGTGTCGGGCCGTATCCTCGTGCGCGGCAGCACCGGGAACCACGGCGGCGAGCCCGGCTCGGAGGGCGGAGCGCCGTCCCCGAGCCCACCGTCCCCGAGCCCGCCGTCCCCGAGCCCCCGGTCGCCGAGCCCGCCGTCGCCGAGCCCGAGCGTGCCGTCCCTGAGCCCACCGTCCCCGGGGGCGCGGCCGTACAGCGCGACCTCGGCGGAGGCGTTGTACTTGAAGTGGCTGGTGTCGATCTCCACCTGCCGCAGCCGCCCCGTCGCGGCGAGCCTGATCACCGCGAAGTCGTGACCGTCGTCCCTGCGGCGGCCGGTCTCCCAGCCCTCCCCCATGGTGCGCGCCCGGTCCGGGCGGTTGAGCAGCTCGGCAGAGGTGTAGAAGGCGTCGCTGCTGCCCACCACTAGGCCGCCCTGGTCCTGGCCCGCCAGGTCGAAGGTCAGGCCGTCCCAGTGCCTCGGATCGGGCACGACCTCGCCGTGAACGCGCAGCCGTGCCACTCCCCCGTCCGGATGGATCGACAGCCTGACATGGGTGAACCGGCGGGGATCGGACACGGCGAACACGTTGTGCCCGTCCCCCTTCAGGGGGCTGCGGGGCACGATCTCGATCCATCCCGCGTCCGGGGACGTGAGCTCGTCCACCCCGGGGTATCCCTCCATCCCGCAGGCCTCCACGTGGCAGTACGGGGGGTAGTTGCCGGTGAAGAAGCTGGTGTCCACGTCGACACCGGTGATCACGCCGGGCGCGCCGAGCCTGATGATCGCCCAGTCGTGGCCGGGCTCCCCGCGCCGCCGCCGGGTCTCCCACCCGTCGACGATCTCCCCCCGGTGGTCGTAGCGACCAGGCACGAAGTCCGCGGCGGCCGGGACCAGCAGGTTCTCCTTGAAGCCGAACGACTCGTCGCTCGCGGCGACCACACCGGCGCCGAGCCACCGGGACGCCAGGTCGACGCCGGCCATGCCCGTCGCGCCGGGCGGGGTCGCGGGGTCTTCGGGGTTCATCGGGCCTCCATGCCGAGGTGCCGGGACAGTGGCCATCCGGTGATGGCCTTGGGGTCCGGCGGCGCGTACGTACAGACCTTGCTGGTGCGCAGGCCGAGTCCGACCAGGGCCTCGGCCAGGCGCACGCCGGCGGCGACGCCGTCGACCACGGGCACGCCGAGCCGCGCGGTGATCGCCTCGTCCAGCCCGGCCATGCCGCCGCACCCGAGGCAGACCACCTCGGCGTGGTCGTCGCGCACGGCGCGCTCGGCCTCGGCCACGATCGCCTCCATGGCGGCGGCCGGGTCGCGGTCGACGTCCAGGGTGGACAACCCGCAGGAGCGGACCGATGCGCACCGCTCGGCGAGCCCCGCGAGCCTCAGCCGGTCCTCGATCGCGCCGACCGAGCGCTGGAGCGTGGTCACCACCGAGTAGGCGCGGCCGATCAGCTGCGCCACGTGGGCCGAGCACTCGGCGATGTCCAGGACGGGGACCTCGACGATCTCCTGCACGCCCTCGCGCCCGTGCTCGCCGAACCCGGCCATCACCACCGCGTCGTACGGCTCGCCGATGGTCATGATCCGGTCCATGACCGCGACCGCCGAAAGGTAGCTCTCCATCGCGCAGTCGATCGCCTCCGGGCCGTACAGGGGCCGCACGGCGAGGATCTCGGTGCCCGGCGAGGCCGCCCGCCGCGCCGTCTCGGCGATGGAGGCGGTCATGGACTCCGAGGTGTTGGGGTTGACGACAAGGATCTTCATGAGGCGCCCTCCAGGCGGTGCGCCGTACGGGCCAGCAGCCGTCCGGCGGGATGGAGCGGGTCGATGTCGCGCCCGCGCAGCCAGGTGCGGCGGACCGTCCCGTACAGACGCCGGCCGGTGTACGGGCCGACCGGCTGGCGGTGGTGCAGATCCTCCACGCGCACGGTGAAGCCCTCGTCGGGGGCGAAGACGCACAGGTCGGCGTCGTATCCGGGGGCGATCCTGCCCTTGGCGGCGAGGCCCGCGAGGCGTGCGGGGCGCTCGCTCATCCACCGGACGACCTCGGCCAGGGAGATCCCGCGACGACGGGCTTCGGTCCACACGACCGGCAGCGCGAGCTGTAGCGAGGAGATGCCGCCCCAGGCGGCGCCGAAGTCGCCGGTGTCGCGGTGCTTGAGCTCGGCCGCGCAGGGCGAGTGGTCGGAGACCACCAGGTCGAGGGTGCCCCGGACCAGCCCCGACCACAGGGGCTCGCGGTTGGCGGCCTCCCTGATCGGCGGGCAGCACGCGAACTCCGTGGCGCCGTCGGGGATCTCCTCGGCGCACAGCGAGAGGTAGTGGGGGCAGGTCTCGGCGGTGATCCGCACGCCGTCGCGGCGGGCGGCCGCGATCAGCGGCAGCGCCTCGGCGCCGGACAGGTGCACGATGTGGGCGCGGGCACCGGTCCGCCTGGCCGCGCCGATCACCGTGGCGACGGCGGCCCGCTCGACGCGGGCGGGACGCGAGGCGAGGAAGTCCCGGTAGCGCCGCCCTCCCGGCGGCGGGCAGCTCGCCAGCTTGGCCTCGCTCTCGGCGTGTACGAGCAGCACGGCGTCGAGCTCGCGCAGCGCCCGCATCGCCGTGAGGAGCCCGTCCTCCGACAGCGGGGGGAAGTCCGGGGCGCCGGAGTCGGCCAGGAAGCACTTGAAGCCGAGGACCCCGGCCCGGTGCAGCGCGGCCAGCTCCCCGGTGTTTGCGGGGATCGCCCCGCCCCAGAAGCCGACGTCGACGTGGCACCGCCCCAAGGCGGCGGCGCGCTTGGCCGCGAGCGCCGCGACGTCGACGGTGGCCGGGACGCTGTCCACCGGCATGTCGACGAGCGTCGTGATCCCGCCCGCCGCCGCGGCGCGGGTGGCGCTGGCGAACCCCTCCCACTCGGTGTGGCCCGGCTCGTTGATGTGGACGTGCGAGTCGACCAGGCCGGGCAGCAGCACCGCGTCCGGCCCCAGCTCGACCACCTCGGCGGCGCCGGGGAAGGCCGTGCCGTGGGGCGCGACGGCGGCGACGCGGCCGCCGCGCACCGAGACCGTGGCCGGGGCCTCGCGGCGGCCGGTGACGGCCCGGCGGGCGTGGATCACCAGGTCCGGCGGCGCTTCCACGCTCAGCCCCGGGGACGGGGGACGGTGGCCTGCGCGAGGGTCCGCTCCAGCAGGGTCAGGGCCTCGCCGACGTCCTCGGCCACGGGCGCGAGCCCCAGGTCGTCCGCGCCGACGACCAGTTCGGCCGCGAACGCCTCCCGCAGCCGCCGCCAGCGGGCGCCGAGCAGCACCAGCCGGGCCGCGCCCGGCTCTGTCTGCAGGGCGGACCAGACCACGGCGGCCTCGCCGAGCGTGCCCACCCCGCCGGGGAGGGCCACCACCGCGTCGGCGGCGAGCAGGTGGCGCAGCCGTCCGGCGTAGTCGTCCGCCCAGCGGAGCTCGGTGCACCACGGGCTCGGGGTGAGCCCGGTCCAGCCCCTCATGGGCAGCCCGACCACCGCCGCCCCGGCCTCGCGCGCGCCCCGGGCGGCGGCCCCCATCAGCCCGCCGTACCCGCCGGTCATCACCCGCCAGCCCCGGCCGCCGAGCGCCGCGCCGAGGGCGAAGGCCTGGTGCCAGGCGGGGTCGGGGGCCTCCAGCCGCGCCGATCCGACGATCGCCACGGTGGGAGCCCCCGGCGCCTCATCCGGCGACGAGCTGGTACCCACGGATCCCCTTCTTGGTGGACAGGCTGATCAGGGCTCCGCGCAGCACGCCCTCGGAGTACTCGCTTCCCGGGTTGATCGAGCGGGAGCGGCCGATGCCGGCCTCGCCCCGGGACTCGTGGATGTGCCCGTGCAGGCCGAGCAGCGGCTGGTAGGTGGTCATCGCGTCGCGTACGGCCTGCGAGCCGACCCCGGTGATCACCGGGCTTCCCGACTTCAGCACCGGGCGGAACTCGGCGTCCAGGGCCATGGCCTGGTCGATCGGGGTGTCCTTGGGCGGCACGTGCAGGTTGAAGATGGCCTTGGAGGTGTCGGGGACCTTGGCCGCCTCACGGTTGATGCGCTCGGCGAGCTGGTCCTCGGGCAGCTCCCGGGGGGAGTCCCACGGGGTGGGGTTGGAGTAGCCGACCGAGATCATCGTGAAGCCGCCGGGCAGCTCGACCAGTTGCCCCTCGGGGTTGATCAGCATGTCGGAGGAGCCGAGCACGTCGTCGACGAACAGGGGGTCGTCGTTGCCCGGCGCGAGCAGGCACATGATCCCGGTGCCCGCCAGCCGCTCCTCCGCCAGCGACATCCACGCCGACAGCGTCTGGTGCATGTGCTTGCGGAAGGTCTCCTCGACCAGCTCCGGGCGCTCGCGGAACTCGGCGATCTCGTCGGGGGTGGTGTCGTAGGCGTAGAACCCGGCGTCCGCGATGAGTTTGCGCAGGGCGGGCAGTTCGGCGGCCCCGACCTCACGGTCACGGCCGAACAGGTGGGAGCGGTACCGCCCGCCGGTGCCCTCGACGATGGGCACCAGCATCTTGCCGGTGATGTCGCCACCCATGATCAGCACGTCGGCCCCGTAGAACTTGCCGGCGTTGACGAACTTGCGGAAGCAGCGGTCCGAACCGTGGATGTCGGTGGCAAAGAAGATCTTGACGTCACGACTGCGCATCGATCGGCCCTCCAATCTCGTCGGGGAGGTCGTACCAGGGCACGCGGCGGCCCACCGCGTTGCGCGCCCGCCACTTCAGCGACTTCGGGGCGGCGGCGAGCACCTCGCCGAGCCCGCGTACCCGGCCGCCGACCGCCTCCGCCTCGGCCGGGCCGAGCAGCTCGGCGGCGAGGGCGGGAAGCCGGGCGAGGTTGTCGGTGAAGGTCGTGTACCAGCCCCAGTCCGTGCTCGTGATCCTCACGAGCCGGTCGGAGCTGATGTGGTCGATCCCGGTCCCCCGCGCGTCCGGCGCCGCGACCTCGTGGGTGAGCAGGATCGTCAGCGCGTCCGTCAGGTCCTTGCGGTTGACCTCCACCACCTGCAGCTTGGTGAGCAGCAGGTCGGCGGGCGAGAGCGTCTCCGGGTGCAGCGAGAGCCGGTCGGCGAGGTCCATGCTGTGGCACATCTGGAACCCACCCACGAACACGTCGAGCTTGCGGTCGTTGGGCTCGTCGGCGAACAGCATCCGCCGGTCGCCGCGCATGTTGTTGAACCGCACGTTGGGGACGTAGCCCAGCTCGGTCATGGCCGACCTGAACGCCCTGCCCTCCTTCGGGAGGATCACCAGGTCGATGTCGCCGTACTCCCGGCCCAGCGTGGCGGGCACGTCGCGGTGCCGGTGCCGCGCGACGGCGAGGCCGCCGATGAGCCGTACGGTGAGGCCGCGCCCGGCGAACGCGGAGGTGAGCCGGGTGGCCTCGGCCTCGATGTCGGCGAGGGGGACGGGAGCGCTCATGCCGGTTCTCCGATCACGACACGGTGGATCGTGTCGTAGTGCTCGGTCTTCGCCGCCTCGCTCGGGAAGTTGTAGCTCTTCTTGCCCAGCGCCTCGGCGAGGTGGAAGCCGATCAGGCTCAGCGGGAGCGCCGCCAGCAGCGGCGAGAACTCCTCGGGTACTCCGGGGGCCAGCGGCAGGTGCAGCGCGGGCCGCTCTGGGGCGAGGTCGCTGACGACGATCGGGAAGGCCCCGATGAAGTCGAGCTCGCTCAGGATCTCCGCCGCCCGGTCGGCTCCGGCTCCCGAGGGGGCGACCATGACCACCGGGGTTCCGGCCGAGCTCACGAAGTACTCCTCGTGAGCCCATTCCTCGATGTTGGTGCTCACCCCGACGACCTGCGGGCCCTCGAACAGCTTGGCCGCGCCGAACTTCGCCGACGACTCGTTGGGCCCCGCCCCGAGGAAGGTGATCCAGCCGTGCCCGGCCAGCGACCGCGCCGCCTTGTCCGCCGGGCCCGCGTTGGCCCGCAGGGTCCGCTCGGCCAGCGCGGGTACGGCCGTGAGCGCGGCGCGCGCGGCGGAGGTGTCCCGCCCGCGGGCCCGCGCCCACCGCAGGGCCAGGTCGTCCAGGGTGGCGACCATGCCGAGGTAGGTGCTGGTGCCGGGTGAGAAGCCGAGGGTCGGCACCCCGATGGGCAGCACCAGCTCGGCCGCCTCGGCCAGCGCGCCGCTCTGGTTGTTGGTCAGCGCGATGGCCAGATGGCCGAACCTGCGTGCCTGCACCACCGCCTCGGTGGTGCGCCCTACCCTGCCGGAGAACGACACGCACACGACGGCGCTCCGCTCCGGCAGGTAACGCACCTGGTAGCGGGCGAAGTCGAGGGCGTGCACGGCCCGAGCGGAGATCTGGGTGTGCCGCTGGAACGCCAGCGCCGTGGCCAGCCCGGCGAAGTAGGAGTCGCCGCAGCCGACCATGAACAGATGCTCGATGCCGCGATCGGCCAGGATCCGCGCGATGCGCTCCACGTGGCCGTCGGGGTCGTCCAGGTGCTGGGCGATCACGTCCGGGATCATGGCGATCTCCCGGCGCATCACGTCGATGTCGTACGCGGGCTCCTCGGCGGCGGACGCGGCGGACCCCCCCGGGGTGGGCGGGGCGACCGGCCCCGGGGTGGGCGCGGCGCCCGATCCGGTGGGCAGGGCCGCGAACCGCCGCCGGGCGGTCTCCCGGTCGAGACCCGCCAGGGCCAGCGAGCCGTACTCCTCGATCGCCCACGCCGCTGTGGCCGCGCCGCGCCGTACGGCCGCCGGCAACGTCAGGCCGCAGGCCAGCGCGGCGGCCAGCGCACCGCAGAAGGTGTCCCCGGCGCCGGTGGTGTCGACGGCGTTCGCCGGGTAGGCCACGACCCGCTCGGGCGCCGCCATGCCCTCCGCGTCGATCAGGGCGCCCTCGGCCCCGAGCTTCACCACCACCGCCGGGACGCCGCGCCGCCGGAGCAGCGCCGCCGCCCGGGGCGGGTCGTCGTAGCCGGCCAGCTCGGCCAGTTCCTCCCTGCTGGGGACGAACACGTCGGCGCGCGTGGCCAGCCGCAGGACGGCCTCGGGATCGCCGGCCCAGTCCTCGTGGGTGTCCAGCGTGATCAGCGCGCCTGGGGCGCGGGTCCTGATGTGGTCGACCAGCTCGGCCGCCGCGGGCAGGGGCATGGCCGCGATGTGCACCACGGGCGCCGGGTCGTCCGCCAGCCAGCCGTCCGGGAGGTCCTCCGGCCGCACCGCGACCTCGCGTGATCGTTCCCTCGGGGTCCGGTACAGCCAGTGCCGCCGCCCGTCGTCCTCGTAGACCACCCAGTTGCGGACCGTGGGACCTTCGACGGTCCGCACCCCGGTGGTGTCCACCTCCAGCCGGTCGAGCGTGTCGAGGATCCCGGCGGGGAGGTCGTCGCCACGCCTGGTGACGATCCCGGCCGCCGGGTTCCACAGCCGCGCCGCCAGCACCGCGTACACGGCGTTGCCACCGGGGCTGGCCATACGCACCGTGCCGTCGGACCGTACGACGTCGTCGATGGTCAGGTTGCCGATGACGAGCACGCGCCGCGGGTTCGCGGTACTGGTCGGACGCATCTGTACTGCTCCTTCGTGATCTCTGGTGGGCGGGGGCGGGGCCGGTCACTCCGGCGGGATCTCCCGGTAGACCAGGCTGAGGTCGACGCCCCTGCTGCGGTTGATCAGGCGGGCCGCGACGTACCAGACCACTCCGGTCGCGACGACGCCGAACATGAACCAGAGCGAGAGCTGCCGGGTCACCGCGAACATGGAGTTGATCGTGTCGTCGGCGATGAACGTGATCATCAGCGCGCCGAGGGAGAGCACGCCGCCCGCGCCGGCCAGCGCGACCGCCGGGATGCCGAACACCCGCTTGCCGCCCGCCGACTCCCAGACGTTGCGCAGCCGGTACGGGAAGACAACCCCGGCCAGAGACACGATGATGAATGCCAGGATCTGCGCGAGCAGGGCGCCGAGCAGGCTGGCGTCCGACCAGTTGACCAGGGCGATCAGGGCGAGCTCGCCGGTGATGACGCAGAGCACGATGGCCTTCACCGGGGTGTGGAACCGCTCGCTGACGTCGCCGAGCTTCTGCGGCACCGTGCGGTCGAGGGACCAGGCGAGCATGTACCGGGTCGCCTGCATCGTCGACAGCGGGGTGCCCATCACCGCCCAGATCACGAAGCCGACGCCGATGAGGAGCAGCAGGAAGACGTTGTGCGTCAGCAGCGCGGCCAGGAAGTTGAAGCCGGGCGGCAGCCCGGCGGGCAGGCCGAGGGTGTCGGGGGCGGCCCCGGCCAGGTAGCCCAGGCTGCCGAGCCACTGGGGGCTCACGTTGCTGGTGAGCACGACCGTGAGCAGGGCGAGCACGAGACCGTTGATCAGCACGCCGCCGACCATGGCGCGGTACTGGGTCTTGGACGCCCGCTTGATCTCGCCGCCGATCTGCGCGGAGCCCTGCGCGTAACCGACCACGAAGAACACCCATGGCAGCATCAGCAGGGTGTCGACGAAGCTGAACGGCGCGGCGTTGCCGGTGTAGCCGGCCTTCTCGGCCGCCGGGATGATCTGGTCGAAGCTCAGCCCGTGGTTCCTGCCGGCGAACTCGTTCCAGCCGGCGGAGATGTGCCCGCCGTTGAAGAGCAGCAGCGCGAAGGACACGAGGAGGCTGACGCCCGCGACGGCGAACAGGAACTTCTGCCACCGCCAGTACCGCTGGCCGCCCAGCACGATGAGCACGCCGAAGCCGACGGTGATGATCGTGCCGAGGCCGAGGACCCACCACTGGGTGGTGATGCCGAGCAGGTCGTGCTTGGCGAGGAGCGCGTTGCCCATGTCGAGCCAGACCGCCTGGCCGGTGACCGACGTCAGCGTCGCCAGCGCGGCGGGCACCGCGAAGGTGAGCGCGAAGTAGGCGTTGAACCCGATCCAGAAGAAGATCATCCACAGGCCCTGGCTCCAGGAGAGCAGGAATCCGAGGATGGGATGCAGCGTGCGGCTGACGAACACGTAGTCGCCGCCCGATCGCGGCATCGCGGCGGAGAACTCGGCGTACACCCTGAGCAGCGTGAACGCCATCAGCAGGGTGCCGATGACCACCGCGAGCAGCATGTTGCCCCCGGAGAACGCCGTCTGCGCCTGAAGGAAGAGGAAGACGCCGCCGACCGCGACGTTCATCCCGAAAGTGTTCATCACGAAGGCGTCGAAGAACGACACCTCGCGGATCAGTCCGGTGGCGTTCCGGACGAAGACGCCGGCCTGCCTGTCGGAGGAGGACGCCGGTATTTGACTCGATGTGGCCACGGCAATGGCCCCTCTCTGTGGAGCGGTGGAGCTATGGAGCTAGGGAGCCGCGGAGCCGGCCGGCCGTGGGACCGCCGATCCGCGCGGCTATGCCGTCGGGGATGTCGTGGGGGGTGTTCGACCAGGCTGGAAGCCCACACCGTGCTGGGGATGGCTCTCGATCTCGAACCTGAACCGGTCGGCCTGGTAGAGGACCTGCGAGAACTCCACAGGGACGCCGTGCTGGTCGTGGGTCACGGCCTCCACCCGGAGCAGCGCCTCGCCCACCGGGACCTGGAGGTGACCGGCGTGCTCGGGAAGCGCCCTGACCACCTCGATGACGTTCCGCGCGGAGGTCATCACCGTCCCGTACCGCTCATGCAGCAGTTCGTAGAGCGACCCGGTCAGGTCCGCGTCGCCGAGGCCGGGGAACAGCGAGACCGGCAACGACGCCGTGAGCAGCACCACCGGTTCGCCCGACAGGAACGCCACCCGTCGCAGGCGGAAGACCTCCGCGCCGGTCGGGAGCCTGAGCGCCGTGGCGACCGGCTCGGGCGCGGGGACCGTCTCCGCCGCCAGCACCCGCATCGCGGCGGGCAGCCCCGTCGCGTTGAGCGTGGCCGTGAAGCTGGACAGCAGCTGGATCTCGGCGCCGACCTTGGCCTCGCGGACGTAGGTGCCACGCCCTCGCGTCCTGGTCAGGTAGCCGTCCTTGGCGAGCGCCAGGATCGCCTGCCGCACGGGGGCCAGGCTGACCCCGAGACGTGCCGCGTACTCCTTCTCCTGCACGAGTTTCTGACCGGGGGCGAGGCGTCCGGACACGATCTGGTCGAGCAGCAGCCGGTAGATCTGCTCGTGGTAGGGGACGGGAGATCCGCGATCGATCTCCACCGGCGGTTCGGGGGATGGAGAGTCCGGTGACTCAGACGACCTCATACCGAGGAACGTAAAGATTATAAGTTTCTAATCTATTACTGGAATGTTGCGTTTCGGCAGCGAGCCCCGCAAGCCCCCCGCTCTGACGTGCGACAACACCATCGCATCCCGGTAACGGCGGACAACAAAGGGCAAGTAAAAAGCCGGCCCCCCGCGCGCGAGGGGCCGGCTGAGCGCCGAGGGACGTCCCGTCTAGGGGACGAAGACGGCGAGGGGCTTGGCGGTCCTGCCGTGCTCCTCGACCAGGGCGAGGAGCGTGCCGTCGGGGGCGAATACGCCGATGGGACCGGACCCGAGGCCCGCCGAGGGCAGGCGCCCGCCGTGGGCGACCAGGGCGGCCTGCTCCTCCGACACGTCCATGCGCGGGAAGGCCGCCGCCACGGCGTCGGCGATCGGCAGGATCACACAGTCCTCCGCGAGCTGCTCGATCGTGCGGGCCGCCGACAGGTCGTACGGCCCGACGCGGGTGCGGCGCAGCCGGGTCAGATGGCCGCCGACGCCCAGCGCCGTCCCGAGGTCGCGGGCCAGCGAGCGGATGTACGTGCCGCTGGAGCAGCTCACCGACGCGTCCACCTCGACCACGTCCCCGTGGCGGCGGATGCCGGTGATCTCGAACGCGTGGACGGTGACAGGACGCGCCTGGAGCTGGACCTCCTCGCCCGCCCTGGCCCGCTTGTACGCGCGCTCACCGTTCACCTTGATGGCGCTGACCTGGGGTGGGACCTGCTGGATCGGACCGGTGAGGGCGGCCACGCCCGCCCGTACGGCCTCGTCGGTCACGTGGGCGGCGGAGGTCTCCGTGAGGGTCTCGCCCTCGGCGTCGTCGGTGTTGGTGGTCATCCCGAGGCGGATCGTGGCGTCATAGCCCTTCTCCGTGAGCGCCAGGTGCCCGAGCAGCCGGGTGGCCTTCTCGACGCCGATCACCAGCACCCCGGTGGCCATGGGGTCCAGGGTGCCCGCGTGGCCGACCCTGCGCGTGCCGGCCAGGCGCCGCATCTTGCCGACGACGTCGTGGGAGGTCCAGTCGGCGGGCTTGTCCACGATGACCAACCCGCTCGGCGGCGCCGGCCGCTTCGCGCGAACGGTGCCGTCGGTCCTGCTGCCCGCCGTGGTCATCGGGAACATCCTCGGAAAGTCATCGGCGCGGTCGCCGGTCGGACAGGTCAGGTGGAGGGGCCGATGAGCGAGCGGAACCTCGCCATGGTCTCCTCGGGCGAGTCGTGCGAGGTGAAGCCCGCCGCGCGCACGTGGCCGCCGCCGCCCAGGGCCGTGCAGGCGCGGCCGACGTCCACCTGGCCCTTGGAGCGCGTGGAGACCTGCCAGGCCCCGTCGTCGTCCTCCTTGAGGACCACGGCGACATCGGGCTCGTCGGTGCGGCGGATCACGTCGATGATGCCCTCGCACTCGTCGTACGGCAGGCAGTAGGCGGCCCGGTCGGCCGAGGTCACGAAGGTCCACACCAGGCCGAGCCCACCGGCGGCCCGCTCGTCCAGCGTGACCCGGTCGAGGGCCGCCGCGAGGATCTTGAGATAGGCGAACGGGGAGCGGTCCCACAGCTCGCGGGCGATCTCGTCGGTCCGCAGGCCCGTCGCGACCAGCCGCGCCGCCATCTCGTGCACGGCGGGCGTGGTGGAGGAGTGCCTGAACGACCCGGTGTCGGTGACCAGCCCGGTGTAGAGGCAGGTCGCGATGTCGCGGTCGACGCCGAGACCGAGCCGCGCCATCAGCTCCTCCACCAGCATGGAGGTGGAGGCGGCCGAGGAGTCGACGAGCTGGACGGTGCCGAACCCGGTGTTGGAGGGGTGGTGGTCCACCACGATCAGCTCGCGGGCCTTGCCGGCGTTCGGGGCGAGCAGGCCGAGGCGGTCGACCGTGGGGGCGTCGAAGCTGATCATCAGCTCCGGCTCGGCCGGGTACGCCGCCGGCTCGGCCAGCAGCTCCTGGCCGGGCAGGAAGCGCAGCAGGCGGGGCACCGCGAACCTGCGGTCACCGAAGGACGCCGCCACCCGCTTGCCGGCCCGGCGGAGCGCCATGCCGAACCCGAGCATCGAGCCGAGCGCGTCGCCGTCGGGGGCCACGTGGCAGACCAGCGCGACCTCGCCCGCGTCCCGCACCAGCTCGACGGCACGCCGCCAGTCGGCCTCCCGCACCGCGTGCGCGGGAGGCCGCTCAGGAGGTCGTACGTCCGGCATCACGGTGCGGAACGCCCCGCGCGGTCGGACGGCTCGGCGCCGAGCTCCGCTCGCAGGTCGTCATCGCCCTCGTCGTCTTCGTCGCCGGGCCTGCGGTACGGGTCGGCCTCGCCGGCGTGGACGGCGCCCTCGGCCTTCTTGGCGATCTCCTCGTCGCGGGCCTTGGCCTCGGCGAGCAGCTCGTCGAGGTGCCGGGCACTGTCGGGAAGGGGGTCGTGGCTGAAGGTCAGTGTCGGCGTGTGCCGTACGCCGGTCTGGCGTCCCACCTCCGAACGGATGACCCCCTTGGCGCTCTCAAGGGCGGCGGCGGTGTCGGCCCGCTCGGCCTCGGAGCCGAAGACGGTGTAGAAGACCGTCGCCTCACGGAGGTCACCGGTGATCTTCGTGTCGGTCACCGTCACGAAACCGAGGCGTGGATCCTTGATCCGGCGCTCCAGCATCTCGGCGACAATCTGCTGAATGCGGTCCGCAAGTTTACGGGCGCGTGCTGCGTCCACGATCGCGCTCCCCCTCTTTGTTCGCTTTACTCGCTTAACGGCCCACGGGATGGGTGGCTTCCCGAGGGCCCTAGTCCTCGTCCTCGGTGATCAGCCGCCGCCGGGCGGACAGCAGCTCGATCTCGGGGTGAAAGGCGATCAACCGCTCGCAGGCCTCAAGCACCTCACCGCAGTTCGCGGCCGTGGCGGACACCACGGCGACGCCGATCTCGCTACGGCGGTGGAGGTCGAGATGGCCGGTCTCGGCCACCGCGACCGCCGGGAACCGGCGGCGCACCTCGGCGATGAGAGGACGCACCACAGAGCGCTTCTGCTTCAGCGAACGAACGTCGCCCAGCAGGATGTCCAGAGTCAGAGCACCTATGTACATGGCTGTCGCCGCGATCCGCCGACCGAGGAAGACGGGGGTGTCCGTGGGAAGGACCCACGGACACCCGCCGTCATGCTTCCTTCACTGTCAGGCGCGCGGCTTCTCCCGCATCTCGAACGTCTCGATGACGTCGTCGATCTTGATGTCGTTGTACCCGACACCGATACCGCACTCGAAGCCCTCGCGGACCTCGGTCGCGTCGTCCTTGAAGCGGCGCAGCGACGAAACGGTGAGGTTGTCGGCCACGACGACACCGTCGCGGATGATGCGGGCCTTGCTGTTGCGGGTGATCGTGCCCGAGCGGACCAGACAGCCCGCCACGTTGCCGATCTTCGGAACCTTGAAGACGTCCCGGACCTCGGCCGTGCCGGTCTGGGCCTCCTCGAACTCCGGCTTCAGCATGCCCTTGAGGGCCGCCTCGATCTCCTCGATCGCCTGGTAGATGACCGAGTAGTAGCGGATGTCGACGCCCTCGCGCTCGGCCAGGTCGCGCGCCCGGACCTCGGGGCGCACGTTGAAGCCGATGATGACGGCGTTGTCGTCCGCGATGGCCAGGTTGACGTCGTACTCGGTGATCGCGCCGACGGCACGGTGGAGCACCCGGAGGCGCACCTCCTCGCCGACGTCGATCTTGAGCAGAGCGTCCTCCAGGGCCTCGACGGAACCGGAGACGTCACCCTTGATGATGAGCTTGAGCTCGTCGACCTTGCCCTTCTCCATGTCGCTGAAGAGCTCTTCGAGCGTGCGCCTGCGGCTGGACCTCGCCATGTCGGCGATGCGCTGCCGGGCCGCCCGCTGCTGGGCGATCTGGCGGGCCATGCGGTCGTCGGTGACGACGATGAAGTTGTCACCGGCGTTCGGGACGGCCGTGAGGCCGAGCACCAGCACCGGACGCGACGGGTCGGCCTCGGTGACGTTCTCGCCGCTGTCGTCCAGCATCGCCCGGACGCGGCCGAAGGCCTCGCCACAGACGATCGAGTCGCCGACCCGCAGGGTGCCGCGCTGCACGAGCACGGTCGCCACGGGGCCGCGGCCCTTGTCGAGGTGGGCCTCGATGGCGATGCCCTGGGCGTCCATCGTCGGGTTGGCACGGAGGTCGAGCTCCGCGTCGGCCGTCAGCAGGATCGCCTCAAGCAGGTCGTCGATGCCGAGCCCCTGCTTGGCGGAGATGTCGACGAACATCGTCGAGCCGCCGTACTCCTCGGCCACCAGACCGTACTCGGTGAGCTGGGCCCGCACCTTCGTCGGGTCCGCGCCCTCCTTGTCGATCTTGTTGACCGCGACCACGACGGGGACGCTCGCCGCGTGGGCGTGGTTGAGCGCCTCGATGGTCTGCGGCTTCACGCCGTCGTCGGCGGCGACCACCAGCACGGCGATGTCGGTCGCCTGGGCACCACGGGCTCGCATGGCGGTGAACGCCTCGTGACCCGGGGTGTCGATGAAGGTGATCTTGCGTTCCTGGCCCTCGTGCTCGGTCGCGACCTGGTAGGCGCCGATGTGCTGGGTGATGCCACCGGCCTCACGGGCCACCACGTTGGTGTTGCGGATGGCGTCCAGCAGCTTGGTCTTACCGTGGTCGACGTGACCCATGACCGTCACGACCGGCGGGCGCGCCGCGAGGTCGCTCTCGTCGCCCTCGTCCTCGCCGAACTCGATGTCGAAGGCCTCGAGAAGCTCGCGGTCCTCCTCCTCCGGGCTGACGACCTGGATGGCGTAGTTGAGCTCGGCGCCGAGAAGCTGCAGGGTCTCCTCGTTCACCGACTGGGTGGCGGTCACCATCTCGCCGAGGTGCAGCATGATCTGCACCAGCGACGCGGGGTTCGCACCGATCTTGTCGGCGAAGTCGGACAGCGAGGCTCCGCGCGGAAGGCGCAGGGTCTGGCCCGTGCCGCGAGGAACCTGCACGCCGCCGATCGAGGGGGCCTGCGATCGACGGCGCCTCCTCCCGGGCGCTCTTCCCCGCCGAGGAGGAGTTCGCCTGGGCGCTCACCGAGCTGGCCGTCGCCGAGGACGACGTACGGCGCGCCGCCCAGCTC
>NZ_JBEZFH010000025.1:0-51134 GCF_040649355.1 Sphaerisporangium sp. NPDC049002
GCCCGGAGCCCCTTGTTCCTGATCCAGCCGGGGGGGTCGATGTCGTCGCCCATGGCGATCAGCTCCTTGACGGCGCGCGGCGGCCGGATGGTGGTTCGTCCAGGAGAAGTTCACGCTCACGCTGCCGCTGCTGGTCGCCACCCTGCTCGCCGCGAGCGTCCTCGCCGCGCCGCGCCTGGTCACGGCCGTACGCGGGCGGGGAGGGTCGCCGGCGGACGCGGCGGTCGTGGTGCCGTTGCTGGGGGCGGGGTACGCGGCGGTGGCGGGGCCGGCGGTCACGCTGCTGGTGGGGTACCCGGCGACGTGGAGCACCGGTCTGGTGACCGTGGCGCTGGTCGTGGGGGCCGTGCTGGTGACGTGGCGGGCCGTCTCGGCGTCCGTCCCCGGGCTCCGGGTCACCGCCGCCGTGGCGCTCGCGACGGGCCTGGCCGGCGCGGGCCTGGCGTTCGTACCCGCCGAGGCCACCGACACCGGCGGCGGCCCCCAGGCGGCCATGGAACTCCACGCCACGCGAGCCCACGCCGCCAAGGCTCATTCCACCGAGGCCCACAGCGCCATGGGAACCGGTGCTTCCAGCGCTTCCGGCAGCGGCCACGCGGGCGGCGGTCAGCCGGTGACCGCGCTGCGCGGGCCGTCCACCCCGGCGGCGGGCGGGGAGGTGCGCCGGTTCACGCTGACCGCCCGCACCGCGACCGTCACCCTGTCCTCCGGGCGCGAGGTCGCTGCCTGGACCTTCGACGGCCGTGTGCCCGGGCCGCCGGTCACCGCGTCCGAGGGCGACCTCATCGAGGTACGGCTGCGCAACGCCGACATCACCTCGGGCGTCACCCTGCACTGGCACGGCTACGACGTGCCCTCGGGCGAGGACGGGGTCCCCGGCCTGACGCAGGACGCCGTCCTGCCCGGCCAGGAGTTCCTGTACCGGTTCCGCGCGACCCAGGTGGGGACGTACTGGTACCACACGCACGAGGTCTCGGACCGTGGGGTCAAGATGGGCCTCTACGGGATGCTGGTCGTCACACCCCGCGAGCCTTCCCAGGAGGGGGCCGACCTCACCCTCCCCGTGCACACGTTCGCGGGAAAGCTCACGCTCGGGGACCACGACCAGCCGTTCGAGCGGCGGGTGGCGCCCGGCACGCCCGTACGGCTGCGCCTGGTCAACACCGACAACACCCCGCACCAGTTCACCCTGAGCGGTACGCCGTACAAGCTGGCGGCGATCGACGGCAGGAACCTGAACGGGCCGGGCGAGCTGAGCCGGACGACGCTGCGCCTTCCCGCCGGGGGTCGCTACGACCTCGTCTTCCTCATGCCGGCCGGCGGAGCGGTGCTGCGGGCCGACGACCGCGCGAACAACCTGCGCCTCACTCCGGACGGCGGTTCCGCGCAGCCAGGTCCGTCCGCCACCGAGGACACCTCCGGTTGGCCCGAGTTCGACCCGCTGTCGTACGGCACACCCGCCGCCACTCCCTTCGGCGCGAGCAGCCGCTTCGACCGCCGCTTCACGCTCGTGCTCGACCAGGGGCTGGCCATCATGAGCGGGCGGCCGGCGTACGCGCACACGGTGAACGGGCGCGCGTTCCCGTCCATCCCCACCCAGCTCGTGCGGGAAGGCGACCTGGTCCGTGTCACCGTCGTCAACAGGGGGCGCGAGACCCATCCCTGGCACCTGCACGGCCACACGGTGCTGGTGCTCTCCCGTGACGGCCACGCGCCGACGGGCGGCCCGCTGCTGCTGGACACCTTCGACGTACGGCCCGGCGAGGTCTGGGAGGTGGCGTTCCGCGCGAGCAACCCCGGCATGTGGATGAACCACTGCCACAACCTCAGCCACGCCGACCAGGGCATGGCCCTGCATCTGGCCTACGAGGGCGTCACCACCCCGTTCCACGGCGCCCACGGCGGCTGAGCCCAGGGTGCCGTCCTAGTGATCAACAAGCCGCCAACCAGTAGTGGCCTCTAGCTTCTCTGTGGTCCCGCGCGTTCGCGGCGGCATCGCGGGAGCGGATCCAGATCCATGTGCGTCAGAGGGAGGAAGAGCGGATGGCTGCGGAAGTTACCGCGATGGCGTTCGGGCAGGCCGGGTTCCTGGTCGTGGCGCGCGAGGACGGGCGGATCGAGTCCTGGGACATCGGATCCCCCAGCGCGGTGCGCGTGGTGCGCGACGGCTCCGATGACCCGGTGCTGGACCTGGTGGCCGACGGCCCGCAGATCCTGGGGGTGTCGGCGCGGCGTGTCATCGCCTGGAACGCGGCCATGGAGGTCGAGGCCGACCATGTGCTCGACCATCCCGCGCACTTCGTCACGGTGACGGCGCGCGAGGTGTGGCTGGCGGGCGACTCGCACGTCGCCCGTCTCGACCGCGAGCTGAAAGAGGCGATATGGATGCCGATCGCCGAGGGGCAGAGCACCGACTTCGACGTCCACCCCTCGGGGCGGCGTCTCGTTGTGGTCAAGGACCGCGTCCGCGTCCGTGTCCACGACGCCCGCACCGGCACTGAACTCCACGCCTGGGGGCGCAGCGTCAAAGACGGTGTCCGGCAGGTGTCGGTGCGCTTCGCCGACAAGCCCGATCACCTGTGGGAGGCCGACAACGCGGCCTGGCGGCTGCGGCGCGTCTCGGCGAAGAGCGGGCGGCAGACCAAAGGCCCAGATCGCCGGAAACTGGCCAGCTCATGGGCGGGCCCGCTGGCGCTCAGCCCGGACCGCGGGCATCTGGCGGTGCTGCAGACCGGCTGCGACGTTCAGCTCTGGGACCTGGAGGCCGATGCCCCCGTCTTCTACGTGGAACCGGTGGCCGACCGTTCCCAGGACAAGGTGCTGGCCTCGCTCAGTCGCGTCCCGGCCTTCGCCTCCGCGGGCCCCGGGGTCCTCAGGCGGACGGGCAGCCGCCGCCAGCCCGACCGCGACGCGGCGGTGACCGCCCTCGCGGTCGCCGAACGGGGCGCCATGGTGGCCCTCGGCGGACGCGACGGCGTCGTGCACCGCTGCGACACCGCGACCGGAGCGATCGAGCGCCTGGGCGAGCCCCGCCTCCTGGCGCCTCCGCGAGGCGTGACGTTCACCCGCTGGGCCGAAGGCGTCGTACACGGCGTCCGCGACGGCGAGCACTGGATCGTCCGCGAGGGCACACTCGCCAAGCTCGACTTCGAGCGGCCGGACCGGATACGGGGGGTGGCCCTGGAAGACTTCCCCGACCTCCACGGGCCCATCTACTGGAGGGAAACGCTGTTCTTTCGCGGCGACCTCGTCTGGCACATGGGGGGCACGCTGCGAGCCTGGGAGGTCGCAACGGGACGACTCGTGTGGCACATCCAGACCCCCGGATCGCCACAGATCGCGGGCGACACCGCCTACATGATCCACGGACACTACCACCAGCGGTGTGATTTCCCCCTGTCGCGAATCGACCTGAATACCCGCCAGGCGACGGGCCCCTGGCAATTCGCGGTCGACGGTGCGTCCATCGACCTGAGCGTCGCCCCGGTCAACTGGCCGAATATCTACGCGATCGGGCCGCACGTCGTACTGACGACCTACTCCCGGCCAGAACGGGCGTTCCTGATCGATCCCGAGCGCTGCCTGCTGCTTCATGAACTGCCCTGGGGTATCGAACGGGACCCCTGGGACGGCCGCCGCGTGCTGCACCGGATCGACGGCGGCTACGCGGTGATCGACCTGGAGAACCCGGCCGCCCCGCCGAGGATCCATCGCTTCCCCGACCCGATCGGCTCCGTCCGCTGGCACCGGGAGATCGGGAATGACCGCGTCATCGGGTGGGACCCCGGCGCGCGGCGCGTCGTCGTCGCCCGCACGAGCGGCGAACTCCTCGGCCACTTCGCCGGCCACGGCGCGGACGTATACACCTTCTTCGTCTCGCCCGACGAGCGCACCCTCCTGTCGGTCGACCACGCCGGCTTCGTCCGGACCTGGCGCCTGGACGAGTAAAGCCGCGCGGGGGGATCGCGGTGTGCCTGGTGTGTGCGCTCAGAAACGGCAGGAGTCCCGGACTGCCACGCGGTGTGCGAGTCTGCCCTTCGAAGCGCCTGGCGCCTCAACCGGCCGGCGATCAGTCGCCGTGTCCGTCCCAGCGCGGACGGCGAGAGCGACCCGAGGTGGCCTGTGAAGTTCCCCGGCGGGCCCATGCGGCGTGAAAGTTTCGCGACGCGTCCGAGCCGGCGCCATCACTCGGTGGGCGACCGCTTGCCACCGATATAGGGCTATATCAGGATTTGCCCGTGATGGAACGTATGCCACCTCACGAGCCCGCCCAGGCCGATGCCCTCGGCCAAGGGCCCGGCCGGCACCCGACCGGCGAGACCGGCGCCGCCACGGCCACCACCACGGCCCTCGCCCACGACACCGAACCGGACCCGCTCCAGGAGGAACCGGCGTTATCCCCAGAGGAGCCGGAACAGGCCCGAGGAAGCACGGCGCAGGCGGAACCGGTGTCGTCCCCGGATGGGGACGACACAGGGCGGTGGTGGACGCCGCGGTTCCTCACCGACGCCGCCGACCGGCGGGCGCTGCTCATCTGGTTCCTGTCGCACATCGGGGTCCTCATCTACACGTACCTGGCCGGCCCCGGCCGTACGACGGACCCCTTCGTCAACCGGCTCACCCGCTGGGACGCCGAGAACTTCATCGCCATCGCCGACTACGGCTACGACGGCCCCCCGGGCATGCAGGACAGCGCCAAGCTGCCCGCGTTCTTCCCCGGCATGGCGCTGCTGATCAGGCTCCTGCGGCCGATCGTGCACGACGGCCGTATCGCGACGCTGCTCATCTCCCTGGTGGCCAGCGCGGTCGTCGCGGTGGCGCTGTCGCGGCTCGCCGAGTCGTACGCGCCGGGCAGCGGCAAGTTCGCCGTGGCCGCCCTGTTCCTCAGCCCCTTCGGGGTCTTCCTCTTCTCCGGGTACTCCGAGGCGCTGTTCCTGGCCCTGGCGCTCTCGGCGTGGCTGCTCGCCCGCAGGGGCCGCTGGGATGACGCCGCCTTGTGCGCCACGGGCGCCGTCACGGTGCGCGTCTCGGGCCTGTTCCTGGTGCTCGGCATCCTCGTCATGTTCCTGGTGGCCGAGAACGGCCGTAAGGCGCCCGGAGGCTGGCGCGTGCTGCCCTGGCTGGCTCTGCCCGGCGTTCCGATGGTGCTGTACGTCACCTACCAATGGACCCGCACGGGCGACTGGCTGGCCTACAACACCGTCCAGGACCAGTTCTGGGGACGGCACACCGTCTGGCCGTGGGAGGCGTTCCTCAACACCTGGAACATGTCGGACGACGTCCCCACGCTGACCACTTCCTACTACGAGGAGATCATCTCGGCCGCGGTGCTGCTCGCCCTGGCCGTCTGCCTGGCGATACGCCGCAATTGGCCCGAACTGGCCTACATCGCCCCCCAGGTGCTGTCGTTCCTCACCCTGTCGTCGTTCTACCTGTCGATCGGCCGCGGATCGCTGACCTGGTTCCCGCTGTGGGTGGCCATCGGCGTCGCCGGCGTCAGGCGACCATGGGTCTGGTACACGAGCATGGCCATCATGATCCCCGTCATGGCCATCAACGTCGGCAACTTCACCACAGGCGCCTGGATCGGCTGACCACGCGTCCTGAGGACGTCAGGACCAGGAGGTGTCCTGTTCGGGGTCGTTGCCTTCGGACAGGAGGCGGAGGTCGGACTCGACCATCATGGCGACGAGTTGCTCGAAGGTCACGGCCGGTTCCCAGCCGAGCTGGACGCGGGCCTTCTTGGGGTCGGCGCACAGGAGGTCGACCTCGGCGGGGCGGTGCAGGGCCTGGTCGCCGACCACGTACTGCTCCCAGTCGAGCCCGGCCGCCTGGAACGCGGCGACGACCAGCTCGCGCACGGACTGCGTGTGACCGGTGCCGATGACGTAGTCCTCCGGTGTCGCGGCCTGGAGCATCAGGCGCATGGCCTGGACGTAGTCGCCGGCGTAGCCCCAGTCGCGGCGGGCTTCGAGGTTGCCCAGCCGCAGCTCGGAGGCGAGGCCCAGCTTGATCCTCGCGACGCCCAGCGTCACCTTGCGGGTGACGAACTCGGCGCCGCGCCGGGGCGACTCGTGGTTGAACAGGATGCCGGAGACCGCGAACATCCCGTAGGACTCGCGGTAGTTCTGGGTGAGGAAGTGCCCGTACGCCTTGGCGACGCCGTACGGCGAGCGCGGGTGGAACGGCGTGCGCTCGTTCTGGGGCGTCTCGCGCACCTGGCCGAACATCTCCGAGGACGAAGCCTGATAAAAGCGGATCTGGCCGGAAGCGGAGGCCCGGGAGGAGGTGATCCCGGAGCAGACCCTGATCGCCTCCAGCATGCGCAGCACGCCCATGCCGGTCACCTCGGCCGTCAGCTCGGCCTGCTCCCACGACATGGGCACGAACGAGATGGCGCCCAGGTTGTAGACCTCGTCGGGCTGAACGCGTTCCACGGCCGAGATCAGCGATCCCTGGTCGAGCAGGTCGCCTCGGACGAGCTGCACGTCCTGGAGCAGCTTGCGAACGCGCGAGACCCGGGGGTTGGCCTGCCCGCGCACCAGACCCCAGACGTCGTATCCCTGGTCGAGCAGGTGCTCGGCGAGGTAGGAGCCGTCCTGCCCGGTGATGCCAGTGATCAGCGCACGCCTGGCCAACGGGTCCTCCTTGTTCTTCGGGATCAGCGGCTTGTACTGCTTCGCCCGAACTCTGAGCTGTAAGACGCGAATGTACCGTCATGCCCCCCGGACGGCGCCATGGGACGCCCAGGATCTTACGTCCGCCAACCCTAGAACACGTTCTACCGAGTCACGCTCGGTCGGTCTAACTTCGCAGTTCGCGGCGCGTGAGGGTGATATGAGGCACAATTCCATATTAGAGATGCGTCCACTACCAGATGGTAAGGTTCGCTCCTAAGATCAGCTTTCGCGGTACATGCCCCTTGTGGGCGGCTACCGAGCACCGCTCTCGAAAGGGGTGTCCGTGGAGGTTCCAGACGACGCGCGAGAGCACGGGGCGCGCGGCGAGGGCAGGCTGCGGGTCGCCCTCCTGTCGTACCGGAGCAAGCCCACCTGTGGCGGCCAGGGCGTCTACCTGCGCCACGTCAGCCGCGAACTCGTCGCCCTCGGGCACTACGTCGAGGTCTTCTCGGGACCGCCGTACCCCGAGCTGGACGAGGGCGTCGTGCTCACCAAGATCCCGAGCCTCGACCTCTACCGCGACGAGGACCCCTTCCGCACCCCGGCGCTCGGCGAGTACCGCGACTGGATCGACGTGCTCGAAGTCGCCACGATGTGGACGGCCGGCTTCCCCGAGCCGCTGACCTTCAGCCTGCGGGCGCTGCGCGAGCTGAAGAAGCGCCAGGGCGACTTCGACGTCGTCCAGGACAACCAGACGCTGGGGTACGGCCTCCTCGGCATCCAGAAGCTCTTCCCCGTGGTCGGCACCATCCACCACCCCATCAGCGTGGACCGGCGCATCGAGCTGCGGGCCGCGCCGCTGCGCAAGCAGCTCTCGATGCGCCGCTGGTACGGCTTCGTGCGCATGCAGAGCCACGTCGCGCCCCGGCTGAAGCCGATCCTCACGGTGAGCGAGTCGAGCCTCGCCGACATCCACCGCGACTTCAACGTGCCGCAGAACAACATGCGGCTCATCCCGCTGGGCGTCGACACCCGCTTCTTCCATCCCCGCCCGCACCTTCCGAAGCGCAAGGGCTCGATCGTCGCCGTGGCGAGCGCCGACTCCCCCATGAAGGGGGTCGCCACGCTGCTGCGCGCCGTCGCCAAGCTCGCCACCGAGCGCGACGTGAACCTCACCGTGGTCAGCAAGCCCACCCCGGGCGGCCCCACCGAGAGGCTCGTACAGGAGCTCGCCCTCGGTGACCGCGTGAAGTTCGTCCACGGCATCTCCGACGACGAGCTGGGCGAGCTCATCGCGACCTCCGAGATCTCCGTCGTGCCCTCGCTGTACGAGGGCTTCTCGCTTCCCGCCGTCGAGCACATGGCCTGCGGGACCCCGCTGGTCGCCAGCCGTACGGGCGCGCTGCCCGAGGTCGTCGGCGACGCGGCCGTCCAGGTCTCGCCCGGCGACCCCGAGGAGCTCGCCTCGGTGCTGCGCCGGCTGCACGACTCCCCTGACGAGCGGGAGCGCGTCGGCAGGGCCGGATACGACCGGGTCATGGAGCGGTACACCTGGCACGTCGTCGCCAAACGGACCGTCGAGGCATACCGCGAGGCCATCGAGGCCCGCGCGAAGGCGAAAGGGGAGCGGTAAGTGCTGACCGTCGACTTCGGGAAGCTCCCGGTCGGGCCCGGTGTCCGCGTGCTCGACCTGGGCTGCGGCGGTGGCCGCCACGCCTTCGAGGTGCTGCGGCGCGGCGCCGACGTGGTCGCGTTCGACCAGGACGCGGCCGAGCTCGAAGGTGTCGCGAGCATGTTCGCCGCCATGGACAAGGCGGGCGAAGTGCCGCCGGAGGCGACCGCCGAGACCGTGACCGGCGACGCGCTGGCCATGCCCTTCCCCGACGCCTCGTTCGACCGCGTGATCGCGGCCGAGGTGCTGGAGCACATCCCCGACGACATGGCGGCGATGCGCGAGCTCTACCGGGTGCTCAAGCCGGGCGGCCGGGCCGCGATCACCGTGCCGAGCTTCCTGCCCGAGCGCATCTGCTGGGCGCTGTCCGAGGCGTACCACACGGCCCCCGGCGGGCATGTGCGGATCTACACGCTCGCCGAGCTGAGCGCCAAGCTCAAGGCGACCGGCTTTTCGGTCGGCCCGCACCACCACGCCCACGGCCTGCACTCGCCGTACTGGTGGATCAAGTGCGCGGTCGGCGTGAACGACGACGACCACCCGCTGGCCAAGGCCTACCACGAGCTGCTCGTCTGGGACATCATGAAGCGCCCGGCGGCCACCCGCATCGCGGAGGCCGTGCTCAACCCTCTCATCGGAAAGAGCGTGGTCGTCTACGTCCGGAAGCCCGCTTGACCACCGACGCGGGCCGGGCCGCCGTCCCGGCCGTACCCGGGGTCGTCACAGCGGAGCAGATCGTCGAGACGGCGCGGAGCATCGCGGCCGTACAGGAGCCGGACGGCGGGGTGCCGTGGCCCGAGGGGCACGTCGACGCCTGGAACCACGTCGAGTGCCTGATGGCCATGACGGTCGCCGGGCTCACCGCCGAGGCCAGGAGGGGCTACGACTGGCTCGTACGGCACCAGCGGGACGACGGCTCATGGCCGATGAAGACGGTGCGCGGCGAGGCCGTCGAGAAGAACGGCGAGAGCAACCACGCCGCGTACATCGCGGTCGGAGTGTGGCACGAGCTGCTGGTCACCCGCGACGAGGACTTCGCGCGCGCGATGTGGCCGGTCGTGAGGAAGGCGCTCGACTTCGTGGTCGACCTTCAGACGGCCCGCGGTGAGATCGTCTGGGAGCGGTCCGCGTCGGGCAGTCCGGCCGAGTACGCCCTGCTGACCTGCTGCTCCTCCATCTACCAGGGGCTTCGCTGCGGCGTGCTGCTCGGCGAGCACCTCGGCGAGCCGCAGCCCGACTGGGAGCTTGCCGCCGATCGGCTCGGGCACGTGCTCGCCGCCCATCCGGAGGCCTTCGCCGACAAGAGCCGCTTCTCGATGGACTGGTACTACCCGATCCTCGGGGGCGCGGTGCGCGGCGACCAGGCCCGCGAGCGGCTGGACGAGGAGTGGGACACGTTCGTCGTACCCGGGCTCGGCATCCGCTGCGTGTCCGACCAGCCGTGGGTGACGGGCGCGGAGACCTGCGAGCTGGCCCTCGCCCTTGACGCGATGGGCGAGACCGAACGCGCTCTCGCCCTCTACCGGGACATGCAGCATCTCCGCCACGAGAACGGGTCGTACTGGACGGGCTGGCAGTTCGTCAACGAGCGGCCGTTCCCCAACGAGCAGTCGGCCTACACCGCCGCCGCCGTCATCCTCGCGGCCGACGCCCTGTCGGGCGCCACCCCGGCGGCGGGCCTGTTCCGCGAGGCCGGGCGGTACGCCATCCCCGTGACCGACCCCGACACCTGCGGCTGCTCCCCCGCCGCCAGCCGTACTTGATCACCTGACGAGGTCGGCTGAACTCTTTCACGGGAGGCCCCCGGCCGCCACCGGGGGCCTCTCCGTCGTCAGATCGCGGATCCAGCGGATCTAGGCGTCGGCGGCGACCCGTTCCAGCACGCGGAGGGATCCCTCGGTGCTGACCTCCTTGTAGTCGCCTGAGGCGACGGCGCGCTGGAATACCCGGTACGGGGCCTGGCCGCCTGTGGAGGGGTCGGGGTAGATGTCGTGGAAGACCAGCGCGCCGCCCGGCATGAGATGCGGCGCCCATCCCTCGTAGTCCTTGGTGACGGGATCCTCGGAGTGGCCCCCGTCGATGAAGAGCATCGCGAGGGGCGTCCTCCAGTAGCGGGCCACCGTCTCGGAACGGCCCACGATCGCGATCACGTTGTCCTCCAGCCCGGCCGAGGCGATGGCCGCGCGGAAGAACGGGAGCGAGTCCATCTTGCCGAAGCGCGGGTCCATCAGCGTGGGGTCGTGGTGGGCCCAGCCGGGCTGGATCTCCTCAGAGCCCCGGTGGTGGTCCACAGTGAAGACGACCGACCCCGTCTCGCGGGCCGCGGCCCCGAGGTAGATCGCCGACTTGCCGCAGTAGGTGCCGATCTCGCAGATGGGACCGAGCGCGCCGTACGCGCAAGCGGTGTCGAACAGGGCCGCCCCTTCGTTCGGGGGCATGAACCCCTTCGCACGCTCGGCCGCGTGGCGCAGGTCGGGCGGCAATAGGACGTGAGTCATGATTCTTCCCCTGTATGCGGCAATGCTGGTGCACCCTATCTGTCAACGCTTGCGGCGCGGGAACCGTGCCCCCCTATCATGATCATAGGGAGCCGAACAATATTCCGTACCGCCCTTGCCCCGTCCGGTGGAACGTGTTCTACTTTGCTGCGTGAACCAGCGTGCTCGCATAGTGATGTCCGACGACGAGGTGACGGCGTTCCTGCGGGAGTCTCGCAAGCTCCAGCTGGGCACGATCAACCCGGACGGTACACCGCACATGGTGACGATGTTCTACGGCCTCGTCGAGGGCCAGATCGGGTTCTGGACGTACGGCAAGGCCCAGAAGACCCGGAACATCGAGCGCGATCCTCGGGTGACCTGCCTCATCGAGGCCGGGGACGACTACTTCGACCTGAGAGGCGTCCTGCTGTACGGCACCGCGCGGCTGATCGACGCGCGGGACGCCGTCCTGGACATCGGCATGAACATCACCCTGCGGATGCCGGGAGCCGGTGACGCCACCGACGAGCTTCGCGGGTACGTCGAGCACACCGGCCGCAAGCGAGTCGCCTACCTCGTCGAGCCGACACGCGTGGTTTCCTGGGACCACCGTAAGCTCGCCACCCCCGCTTCGGCCTAGTCTCGCCTTTAAGTCATTTACGAACGCGAGAAGGGCTCCGATGAAAATCAAAGTCGACTACGACGTCTGCGAGGCCAACGCCGTCTGCATGGGCCTGGCACCCGAGGTCTTCGAAGTGGACGACGACGACAACCTGAACGTCCTGCTTCCCGAGCCCCCGCCGGAGATGCTCGACCGCGTGCGCCACGCGGTCCGATCCTGCCCCAAAGCCGCCCTTTCCCTTGAGGAAGAGTAGGCGCCCCCCAAGGAGGTCCCCCTTATGCGAGCCGCGCTACTGCACGCCGTCGGCGACGACAAGCTCGACATCCGCGACGACTTCACCCTCGCCCCGGTGGGCCCGACGGACGTCCGTGTGAAGATCAAGGCGACCGGCGTCTGCCACTCGGACCTGTCGGTGCTGTCGGGGGTGCTGCCCATGCCCCTGCCGGTGATCCCCGGCCACGAGGGCGCGGGCGAGGTCGTGGAGGTGGGCGACCATGTCACCTCCGTCCAGCCGGGCGACCACGTCATCATCAACTGGACCCCGGCGTGCGGCTCGTGCCCGAACTGCATCGTCGGTCAGCCGTTCCTCTGCATGACCTACGTCATGGAGAGCTTCTCCCTGGCGAGGTTCCGCTTCGGCGGCGAGACGCCCGCGTTCGGCATGGCCGGCTGCGGCACCTGGGCAGAGGAGATCGTGGTCCCCTGGCAGGGCGCGATCAAGGTGGACCCCGAGGTCCCGTACGAGGTCGCGGCCCTGATCGGCTGCGGCATCACCACGGGCGTGGGCGCCGCGATCAACACGGCCAAGGTCAGGCCGGGCTCGACCGTGGCCGTGATCGGCTGTGGCGGCGTGGGGCTGTCGGTGATCCAGGGGGCCCGGGTCTCCGGGGCCACGACGATCCTGGCGGTGGACCCGCTGGAGTCCAAGCACGCGCTCGCCAAGAAGGTGGGCGCCACGGACGCCTGCACCCCGGACCAGCTCATGGAGGTCATCGGGTCCCTCACCGGCGGCCAGGGGTTCGACTACGGCTTCGAGGTGGTCGGCAAGTCGGCGTCGATCATGTCGGCCTGGCAGGCCACCCGCCGGGGCGGCGACGTCATCGTGGTCGGCGCGGGCGCCATGGACGACATCGTGCCCCTGTCGGCCTTCAGCCTGCTGTTCGAGGGCAAGAACCTCCTCAGCTCGCTGTACGGGGGCAGCGACGTGCGCCGTGACTTCCCGTTCTTCGCCAACCTGTGGAAGGCCGGCAAGCTCGACCTCGAAAGCATGATCAGCTCTCGCATCCGGCTCGGTGACCTCAACGACGCCGTCGCGGCCCTCAAGGGCGGCGAGGTCCTGCGCCAGATCGTCGTCTTCGACTGACCAGGAGGACACCGATCCGGAAGCGCCCTCCTATGTAGACCGCATCTACGTAGATCCGTTCTACATGGGAGGGGCATTGCCGGATCAGGGGTTCGTCGGCCGCGCGTCCGAGATGAGCGCCGCCGTCCGGCGTGACCGTCGGCGGCGCGAACCGTGGCGGGGTCAGTCGGAGGAGAAGGCGGCGTCGAAGGACGCGGTGGGGGGCGTGATCGCGTTGAGGCCCCTGACGAAGGTCAGGGCCTCGGGAGCGCCGGCGAGGCGGTCCATGCCGGCGTCCTCCCACTCGACCGAGATGGGGCCGTCGTACCCGATGGAGTTGAGCGCGCGGAAGCAGTCCTCCCAGGCCACGTCTCCCCTGCCGGTGGAGACGAAGTCCCAGCCCCGGCGCAGGTCGGCCCAGGGCAGGTGGGAGGAGAGCCGGCCCCGGCGCCCGTCGCCCGAGCGGACCTTGGCGTCCTTGCAGTCGACGTGGTAGACGCGGTCGGCGAACTCCAGGATGAACCCGACCGGGTCGATCTCCTGCCAGACCATGTGCGAGGGGTCCCAGTTCAGGCCGAAGGCCGGCCGGTGCCCGATGGCCTCAAGCGTCCGTACGGTGGTGTGGTAGTCGTAGGCGATCTCGCTCGGGTGCACCTCGTGGGCGAACCGCACGCCGACCTCGTCGAACACGTCCAGGATCGGGTTCCACCGGTCGGCGAAGTCCTGGTAGCCCGCGTCGATCATCGACGGCGGGACCGGGGGGAACATCGCCACGGTGTGCCAGATGGACGAGCCGGTGAAACCGACCACCGTGCTCACCCCGAGCTTCGCCGCCGCACGGGCGGTGTCCTTCATCTCCTCCGCCGCGGCCTGGCGGACCTGCTCGGGGTCGCCCGAGCCCCAGATGCGCGCCGGGAGGATGCCCTTGTGGCGCTCGTCGATCGGGCTGTCGCAGACGGCCTGCCCGACGAGGTGGTTGGAGATCGTCCAGACCTTCAACCCGTGCTTGTCCAGGATCTCCAGCTTGCGGGGGATGTAGGACTCGTCCGACAGCGCCTTGTCGACCTCGAAGTGATCACCCCAGCAGGCGATCTCCAGGCCGTCGTATCCCCACTCGCCGGCCAGGCGGCACACCTCCTCGAAGGGAAGGTCGGCCCACTGGCCCGTGAACAAGGTGATCGGTCGCGTCATGTCCGCGCTCTCCTTCGGTGCTTACAAGCGGTTGCGGGGTTCGCTTATCAAGGGATCCTGGAGACCCGGGCCCGGGGAAGGCAACCCTTCCCAGGGCACCGGTTCCAGGGCTCTACGGGATCGGCGTCCAACGGCTCTCGTCCGCCGCGCTGCGCTCGACGGCCGCGAGCGCCTGCTGCACCCGAAGCCCGTCGGCGAACGACGGGGCCGGGTTGGTACCCGAGCCGATCGCCTCCAGGAAGTCCTTCACCTCGTGGCTGAACGTGTGCTCGTACCCGAGCCCGTGCCCCGGCGGCCACCAGGCCCCGGCGTACGGGTGTCCCCCCTCGGTGACGAGGATGCGCCGGAAGCCGGCCTCCTCGGCGGGGAGGGTGTGGTCGTGGAACCACAGCTCGTTCATCGACTCGAAGTCGAAGGACAGGCTGCCGAGGGAGCCGTTGACCTCGATCCGCATGGCGTTCTTGCGCCCGGTGGCGAAGCGGGTCGCCTCGAACGACGCGAGCGCCCCTCCGGAGAGCCTGCCGATGAACACCGCCGCGTCGTCCACGGTGACGGTGCCCGTCGAGTCGGCGTCCTCGGCCGCGCCCGCCGCGAGCCCCGCGGACTCCTCGGCGAGCGGGCGGTCGTTGATGAAGGTCTCGGTGAGGGCCGAGACCCCCGTCAGCCTCTGACCGGTGATGAACTGGGCGGTGTCGACGATGTGGGAACCGATGTCACCGAGCGCCCCCGACCCCGCCTTGTCCTTCTGGAGCCGCCACACCAGCGGGAACTCCGGGTCGACGATCCAGTCCTGGAGGTACTGCGCGCGGACGTGGCGCAGGTCCCCCAGCCGCCCCTCGGCCACGAACTGCCGGGCGAGCGCGACGGCCGGGACCCTCCGGTAGTTGAAGGCCACCATGCTGCGCACGCCGCGCTCGGCGGCCCGCTCCGCCGCCGCGACCATGGCCTCGGCCTCGGCGACGGTGTTGGCCAGCGGCTTCTCGCACAGAACGTGCTTGCCCGCGTCGAGCGCGGCGATCGCGATCTCCGCGTGGGAGTCGCCGGGCGTGCAGATGTCGACGATGTCGACGTCGTCCCGCTTGATGAGTTCCTTCCAGTCGTTCTCGACTGCCGCCCAGCCCAGGTCGGCGGCGGCGGCGGCCGTACGGTCCTGCGACCTGCCGGACAGCACCGCCATGACCGGCGCGACCGGCAGGTCGAAGAACGCTCCGACGCTGCGCCACGCCTGGGAGTGCACACGTCCCATGAACGCGTACCCGACCATGCCGACCCCGAGCGCCGGCCTGTTGTCACTCACGAATAACCCCCGAATTAGGATTCGAACCCGAGCGGCAGATACTTCTGCGCGTTCTCCTTGGTGATGGTCTCCGATGCCAGCGTGATGGACTGCGGCACCTGCTGCTCGACCAGGTCGCTCAGGCCCTTGCCCTGGGCGATGAGCCGCGCGAGCTTGATCGCCGAGGACGCCATGGTCGGGCTGTAGGTCACCGTGGCCTTGAGCACGCCGCTGTCGGCCTGGATGTCGCGCATGGCGTTGGCCGATCCGGCGCCTCCCACCATGAAGAACTCGTTGCGGTTGGCCTCCTTGATTGCGGCGAGCACGCCGATGCCCTGGTCGTCGTCGTGGTTCCAGATGGCGTCGATCTTCTTGTGGGCCTGGAGCAGGTTGCTGGCGACCTGCGTGCCCGACTCGACGGTGAACTTGGCGTCCTGCTGGGCGGTCACCGTGAAGCCGTAGGTCTTCAGGGCGTCGGCGAAGCCCTTGCTGCGGTCCTGGGTGAGGGGCAGCGTCGCGATGCCCTGGATCTCCAGGATCACCGGGTTGGCGACACCCTTGTCCTTCAGGGTCTTGCCGACGTAGCTGCCCGCGGCCACGCCCATGCCGTAGTTGTCGCCGCCGATCCACAGCCGGTACGACAGCTTGTCGGGGAAGACCCGGTCGAGGTTGATCACCGGGATGCCGGCGTCCATCGCCTTGCGCGCGACCTGGTTGAGCTGCTCGCCGTCGTTCGGGAGGATCACCAGGGCGCTGACCTTGGCCGCGATCAGCGACTCGACCGCCGAGATCTGCTGGTTGATGTCGTTGGTCGGCTCGACCGGCTTGAACTCCACGTCGGAGTACTGCTTGGCCTGCGACTCGGCGTTCTTGGCGATGGCCGCGATCCAGCCGTGGTCGGCCGCCGGGGCGGAGAAGCCGATGACGACCTTGGTGCCCGGCTGGTCGTTGTCCGTGCCGGCCGTGGTGGCCTGCGGCGCGGCGGAGCTCGGGGCGGCGGCGGGTTCGTTGCTGGTGCAGGCGCTCACGAGGGCCCCTGCGCCGACAACGGCTCCGCTGACGAGGAATCCTCGCCGGCCGACGCTCTTGTTCATGGTGACTATCTCCTTCTGGTACGGGGGATTACCGGGGCCTCGGCGCTGGGCCAGATCCCGAAATTTCGTGAATCTGGGGGCTTTCGGGCGCGGCGAACGCGACCGCGGAACCCCCGCGGCCGTACGGACGTGCCTTCGAGCCCTGCTTGTGTGTCCCGCGCCGTCGAGCCCTACGTTCGGGATTCGAGGCTTCGCCGCTGCAGGAGTACGGCGATGACGATGATCAGGCCCTTGGCTATGAGCTGGTCACTGGTGTTGAGTCCGTTGAGGATGAACAGGTTGGTGATGACCGTGAAGATCAGCAGCCCGAGGATCGAGCCGATGATGGTTCCCCGGCCACCGGTGAGAAGGGTTCCCCCGATGATGACCGCGGCGATCGCGTCCAGTTCGTAAAGATCGCCGTGGGTACTGGAGCCCGTGGTGGTACGGGCCATGATGATCACTGCGGCGATGCCGCAGCAGAGGCCGGACAGCGCGTACAGCATCATCGTGTGACGCCGTACGTTGATCCCGGCGAGCCGCGCGGCCTCCGGGTTGCCGCCGACCGCGTAGGTGCGCCGGCCGAAGGTCGTGCGGTTGAGCACGAGCCATCCGACGGCGACCACGAGCGCGAAGATGTAGACCAGCAGGGGCAGGCCGAACACGCGCGTGGTCGACAAATCGACGATGGCGCTGTTGTCCGGGCCGACGAGCTGGGTCCTGCGGTCGGACATGCGCTGCGCGAGCCCGCGGGCCGCCACCAGCATGGCGAGCGTGGCGATGAACGGCACCATCCTCCCGTAGGAGATCAGGAAACCGCTGACCAGCCCCGCGCCCGTGCCGACCACGATCGCGCAGATCGCCATCACGACCGGCCCGTACGCCTGGGTGGCGAGGGTCGTCGCCCACACCGAGGCGAGCGCCATGACCGCGCCGACCGACAGGTCGATGCCCCCGCCGATGATGACGAAGGTCATGCCGACGGTGATGACGCCGATCGTCGAGGCCAGCGCGAGGATGCTCACCATGTTCGACGAGGTGGCGAAGTTCTCTGGGCTGGTCACCAGGCCCACGATGGCCAAAAGGATCAGCGCCACGACGAGGCCGAGGTGGCGCGCCTGCCCGACCCTGCTCAGCACGCCGGGCCCCGCGGGCTCAGCGGCCCGCGCCTGCTCCTCCACGCGGCGATGCTCGTCGGCGGGCGGCTGGGTGCTCTGCGGAGTGCTGCCACCCGAGGCGCGTGCGTCCGTCACAGCGCGCTCCCTTCCATGATCATGTCAATAACCCGTGGTTCGTCGAGTTCTCGTGCGTCCGACTCGTGGATGACCTTGCCTTCGCGGAGCACGAGCACCCGGTCGGCGAGGCCCAGGACCTCGGGGACCTCGCTGGACACCAGCAGCACGCCCACGCCCTCGTCGGCGAGCCGCCGGATCACGGCGTACAGCTCGGCCCGCGCGCCGACGTCGACGCCGCGGGTGGGCTCGTCGAGGAGCAGGAGCTTGCGGTCCTCCACCAGCCATCGGGCGAACACGGCCTTCTGCTGGTTGCCGCCCGAGAGGGTGCGCACCGGGCGACGGGGATCGGCCGGCCGGATGTCGACCGTCTCGGCCAGGCGCACGGCCTCGGAGCTCTCCTCCTTGCGGTCGACCCAGCCGAACCGCGCGTACTTGCTGAGTCCGGCGATCGTGATGTTGCGCGCGACCGACTCGTTCATCAGCAGGGCCTGCGACTTGCGCTCCTCGGGCGCGAGGCCCATGCCGAGCCGTACGGCCTTGGAGGTGCTGCCGGGAGGCACGGGCTCGCCCGCGAGCACGACCTGCCCGGAGGAGGCCCGGCGCGCGCCGTAGACGGTCTCGACGATCTCCGACCGGCCCGAGCCGACCAGCCCGGCCAGTCCGACGATCTCGCCTTCCCTGACCGTCAGCGACACGTCGGTGAAGCGGCCGGGCAGCGTGAGGCCCTCGACCTTCAGCACCTCAGGACGGTTGTCGTGCGATCCGGGCGCGGGACGCGGCGGGAAGACGTACTCCACGTCCCTGCCGGTCATCAGCGACACCACCGTGGACGTCGGCGTCTCGCGGGCGGGAAGCCCGACGGCGGCGGTCCTGCCGTCCTTGAGCACGGTGACGCGGTCGCCGATCTCGCGGATCTCCTCCAGCCGGTGGGAGATGTAGACGACCGCGACCCCCTGCGCCGTCAGGTCCCTGATGACCCGGAACAGGTTGGCCACCTCGTCGTGCGCGAGGGCGGCGGACGGCTCGTCCATGACGATCAGCCGCGTCTTGTGGGACAGCGCCCGCGCCATGCTGACGATCTGCTTGCCGGCCGCGGAGAGCCGCCCCACCTCCATCGTGGAGCGCATCTCGCCGTGGCCGAGGCTGCCGAGCAGCTCGGCGGCGGCCTTGTTCATCTCACCGCGCCGGGTGAAGCCGAACGCGGCCTGCTCGTGGCCGAGGAAGATGTTCTCCGCGACCGACAGGCCGTCGACCAGGTCGAGCTCCTGGTAGATGGTCGAGATGCCCGACTTGATGGCGGCGATGGGCCCGGCGAACCGGACCGGCTCCCCGCCGAAGGTCACCGTGCCCTCGTCCGGCTGGTGGGCTCCGGCGAGGATCTTGATGAGGGTGGACTTGCCCGCGCCGTTCTGCCCGAGCAGGCAGTGGACCTCGCCGGCGCGGACGTCGAGGTCCACCCCGTCCAGGGCGCGGACGCCGGGAAACTGCTTGACGATCCCGCGCATGACCAGCAGGTCGCTCACAGGGCCTCCGGAAGGTGGATCGAGAGGGGAGTCTGAGGGGCTGGAGCCATCATGAGTGTTTCATAGATCGGAGGTGTGAGGCAGATAGGCGACGGAACGATGCAAACACGTGTCGAAACGCGGAAAAAGATCGGATGTTTGAGGGGTCTAGGGAGCGGAGAAGACGTGGTCGCTGATGAGCCGGGCGCCCCCGATGACCCCCGCGGTGTCCCCCAACTCGGAGAGCACGATGGGGAGGTTTCCGGTGGCCAGGGGCAGCGACCTCCGGTAGACGACACTCCTGATCTCCGCGAGTAGTACATGGCCCAGACGGGCCACTCCTCCCGCGATGATCACTAGGCCCGGATTGAAGAAGCTGACGAGGCTCGCGAGCACCTGTCCGGCCTGGCGGCCCCCGTCACGGATGAGCTGGATCGCGGCCGGGTCCCCCAGGGTCGCGGCGGCGGCCACGTCCTCGGCGGTGAGCCTTCCCACAGAGGCGAGGCGTTCTGCGAGGTAGGCCGACCGCGGAGCGATCCTGACCGCCTCCCTCGCGAGCGCCGCGCCGCCGAAGTAGGCCTCCAGGCACCCGGTGTTGCCGCACGTACAGGTCGGACCCTGGTCGTCGACCCGCATGTGGCCGATGTCGCCGGCGCTTCCGGAGACCCCCCGGTAGATCTTGCCGTCGACGACGATGCCGCAGCCGATGCCGGTGCCGATCTTGATGAGCAGGAAGTCGTCGACCTGCTTCGCCAGGCCGGCGTGGAGCTCGCCCAGCGCCATGAGGTTGACGTCGTTGTCGACCATGGCGGGGCAGCCGAGCTCCTGGCTGATCGCCTCCTTGACCGGGTAGCGATCCCAGCCGGGCATTATCGGCGGCGCCACGGGGACGCCCTCCCGGAAGCTCACAGGGCCGGGCACGCCGATTCCGACGCCGTGGAGCTGGGCGAACAGTCCCTGCTCGCGCAGCTTGCCGAGGAGCTCCATCGCCCGGTCGAGCACCGCGGCCGGTCCGATACGGACGTCGCAGGTCTCGCTGACGTGGCCGAGGACCTCCAGCTCGCCGTTGGTGACCGCGACGTCCACCGAGGTGGCGCCGATGTCGATGCCGACGAACCTCATGTGGGGCGACAGCCGGACCATGCCGGACCGCCTGCCCCCGCGTGAGGCGGCGAGCCCGGCCTGTTCGACCAGGCCCATCTCGATGAGGCGGTCGAGCTCCAGGTTGAGCTTCGAGCGGGAGAGCTCGACGACGTCCCCGAGCTCGGCTCGCGACCGGCCGCCGTCGCGCAGCAGGCGCAGCAGGGTCGCCTGGTGGACGTTGTCAGGCCGTACGGGCATTCGCTTCACAGAGCCTCCGGAATCGGAGTGATGTGAGGCTGAAGCTAGTTCACTTCCGCTGCTGCGGGAAGCCCTTTTCGATGACAATTCATAACTTTCGCCGTTATAAACGAAAGCCGGTGACGCACCTCACCCCAACGAAAAGAACCGCATGATCATCGCGTGAGCCACGCCGGGCTGCGATGATCATGCGGTTACGAGGGTGTTTCGCCTGATGGTTTCCTGTGCCGCCCGCGGCGGCATTCAGAGGGCGTCGCTCAGAGCATGGCCTTCATGGAGGCGGTGGCCTGCTCGCCGAGGGTGGTCGGCCGCACGTACGGCTCCTCGGTGAGGATCGCGTCCCAGTTGTCGCGGATCGCCTCGATGGTCAGGTCGTCGGAGCGCCAGCCCGGCCCCTCGGCCACGAACACACGGGCGACGCGCCCGGCGCCGACGCTGAAGACCTCGCCGGAGGTCTCGCAGCTCTCGTGCGCGAGGAAGGCGACCAGCGGGCTCACCCTGCCCGGGGTGAACCTCTCCTCGAACTCGGCGGGGAGCAGGGCCTCGGTCATCCGGGTCCAGGCGATCGGCGCGATGGCGTTGGCCTTGATGCCCGCGCGGGCGCCCTCGATGCCGAGGGTCTTGGTCAGCCCCACCAGCCCCATCTTGGCGGTGGAGTAGTTCGCCTGGCCGAAGTTGCCGAAAAGCCCGGCGGGCGAGGAGGTGTTGACGATGCGTCCGTAGCGCTGCTCCTTCATGTGCGGGAACGCCGCCCGGCTGACCAGGAACGACCCCCGCACGTGCACGGCGAGCACGGCGTCGAACTCCTCGACCGTCATCTTGCCCAGGGACTTGTCGCGCAGGATGCCGGCGTTGTTGACGAGGATGTCCACGCGGCCGAACGCGTCGCGGGCGGCCTGGATGATCGACTCGGCGCCCTCGGGCGTCGCCACGTCGCCGGCGTTGGCCACCGCCTCGCCGCCGTTCTTGACGATCAGTTCGACGACCTCGGCCGCGGGGCCCGTGGAGGCCCCGGTGCCGTCGAGCGACCCGCCGACGTCGTTGACGACGACCTTCGCGCCGCGCTCGGCGAGCAGGAGCGCGTGCGACCGGCCGAGCCCCTGACCCGCACCGGTGACGACCGCGACCTTCCCGTCGAACCTGAGTTCAGACATGCCGCCCACCCTTCGAGGAGAATAAGATTCTAGTGATCACAGAATAGCCTGCGGCGCCCGCGGCACCCAGGGCCGGTTCAGGACACGCCGTGTGACGTCGCGGATAGTGATCGGAAGAGTCAAATCCTGCTAGAGTTTCCGCCTCGCATGGGCGTGGGTCAGCGTCGACCCCTATCTCTACGGCCCCGCCCGGAACCCGGGCTGGAGGCCACGCATGCCCGCACAGCCGCCCCTCCGCGTCATCCAGTGGGCCACGGGCGCCGTCGGAAGCTATGCGCTTCGCAGCGTCATCGCCCGTCCCGAGTTCGAGCTCGCCGGCGTGCTCGTCTACGACCCCGACAAGGTCGGGCTGGACGCCGGGCCGCTGGTGGGGCTGCCCGACACGGGCGTCTACTGCGTCGACGACTTCGACGGCGTCATCGCCGCCGAGGCCGACTGCGTCCTGCACATGCCGCTCCCGGCCGCCTACTTCGGCGGCGACTACGCCGCCGACCTTGAGACGGTCTGCGCGCTCCTGGCCTCGGGCAAGAACGTCATCACGACCACCGGCTTCATCTATCCCCAGGTGTACGGCCCTGCGGTGGTCGATCGCCTGGAGGCCGCCTGCCGTGAGGGCGGCACCTCGGTGTACGGCACCGGGATCAACCCGGGGTTCATGAGCGACCTGCTCCCGCTGGCCCTCACCGGGCTGTCGACGCGGCTCGACCACATCTACGTGCGCGAGTCGTCCGACTTCCTCGGGCATCCGTCGCGGCAGATCGTCATGGACCTGATCGGGTTCGGCCGCGCGCCGAAGGACTACGCCGACGCCGTGCGTCCGTTCAGGAACGTCCAGCGGGCGCTGTTCTCCGAGAGCGTCCAGCTCGTCGCGAGCGCGCTCGACGTGCGGCTCGACGAGGTCGAGGAGACCGACGAGTACGAGCTGGCGACCGAGGAGTTCGAGATCACCGCCGGCGTCGTGCGGCCGGGCACGGTCTGCGCCTCACGGTGGATCTTCTCCGGGCTCGTCGGGGGGCGGCCGTTCATGACGGTGGAGTGCGTCTACAAGGCCGACGCCGCGAAGGTCGGGCGATGGCCCGCGCCGGGCTTCGCCATCCACATCGAGGGCCGGCCGCAGATGATGATCACGATCGACGAGGTCTCCCACGGGCTGGCGGGCGCCGCCGCGCACGCGGTCAACTCCATCGCCTCGGTCTGCGCGGCCCCGCCCGGCATCCGCACCCTGCTCGACCTCCCGCTCGCCACGGGCCGAGGCGCCACCCGCCTGGCCTGAGCGCCCGCGCGCCCGTACGGCCGGTGAGGCACGCGTCCGTACGGGCGGCGTGGTGCGGCGCGTCCGTACGGGCGGCGTGGTGCGGCGCGTCCGTACGGGCGGCGTGGTGCGGCGCGTCCGTACGGGCGGCCCGGTGCGGGGCGCGTCGGTACGGGCGGCGGTCAGGGCGGGGAGAGGTGCTTGACGATGTCGGCGACCTGGGCCTTCTGGGTGACGGCGACCTGCCGCGCGAGGGCGACGGTCCCGCGGTCCTTGCCCTCGTCGCGCGCCTTCTCGGCGAGCCTGACTCCGTAGTCGGTGTGCCGGGCGAGCGTCGTCAGCCAGAGCCGGTCGAAAGCCGGCCCCGACTTGCCCTTGAGGAGCAGGAGCTGGGCCGGGGACAGCATCCCCGGCATCTGGTGCTGGGGAGGATCGTCGGTGTCCGGCACCGTGAACTCCCACGCCCGGAGCGAGCGCGCCATCACGTCGATCTGGGCGGTCTCGTCGTCGATGATCCTTTTCGCCAGGCCCCTGACGTACACGTCCTGGCTGCGCTCCGGGACGAGCCGTGCCAGCGTGATCGACTGGCCGTAGTGCAGGATCATCTCCCGCGAGAAGAGCACGTCCGTCAGGTTGTACGGGATGTCGTAGGCGGCGGCCACCGGGACGGCCCGCCCGGGGGCCGAGGCGCAGCCGGTGACCCCCGGCATGGCCAGCGCCGCGACGAGGCCCATGGCCGCGACGCCGAGGTTCCCGCGCATCGGCTTCCCCTTCCCCGCGACGGCGTCCGGCGCCGGATCGGCCGGAGCGCGGAGGAGACCCGCGCTCCGTCGTTCCGGGATACGCGGATTTCGCCTGAAGCGTTCAGACCCGCCGCTGGGAAAGGTTCAGGAGTGCGGGGTGAAGCGGCCGAACCGGCCCTGGTGGTACAGCAGGGGACGGCCCGTCGTGTCTATCCCCGTGCCGGTCACCAGGCCGACCACCAGGATGTGGTCGCCGATCTCGACGGTCGTGTGCGGCGCGCAGACCAGATGGGCGGACACGCCGCTCAGCAGGGGCACGCCGCCGGGCCCCGGGCCCCACCGGGTCGGCTCGGCGAACCGGTCGACCCCCTTGCGCGCGAACCTCGACGCGAGCTCGGCCTGGTCGCTGGCGAGGACGTTGACGGCGAAGCTCTCCGCCTGCCGCAGCCAGGGCCAGGTCGTGGACGACTGGTCGACGTAGAACGAGACCAGCGGCGGGTTGAGGCTGACGGAGGAGAAGGAGGTCGCGGTCAGGCCGACCGGGACCCCCCCGGCCTGCGCCGTCACCACGACCACCCCGGCCGCGTGCACGGCCAGCGCCCGGCGGAAGCCCTCGCTGTCCACGGCCCGTTCCGAAAGTGTCTCGGTCATACCGTCGCGCCTTCTTTCAGCGCGATCTGGGGCACCACCCGGTCCGCCCACCGGCCCAGCACCTCCTCAGGAGCGGCGATCTCGGATTCGAGCAACGCCAGGCCGGGCGTCGGCACGTTCGCGCCCAGCTCCACCAGCAGCGGCCGCAGGTGGGTCTCGACCGCGAGCGCGTGCCGCGCGTCGCCCATCACCAGCACGGGCAGCGCGACCGTACCGGCCAGCGCCTGGGACGGCAGCCGGTCGAGGAAGACCTTGAGCAGGCCGGTGTAGGTGCCCTTGTACGTCGGACTGGCCACCAGAAGGACCTTCGCTCCCGCGACCTGCTGGAGCGCCTGCTGGACCTCGGCCGGGGGCTTCGGGTCCAGCAGGACCGGGGCCAGGGCGGCCAGGTCGACCACATCCCGCTTTCCTGGGTATTCGAGCCGCTCTGCCACCAGCCCGGCCGCGTGCTCCGCCGCCGTCCGCGTACGTGACCCTTCCCGCGGATTGCCTACCAACGTGACGAAACTCATCTGTCGCTCACCACTCTTCTCCCGGTTCCCGCGACGGCACCGGCCGCGTCGCGCCGATGCGAGGAGTGCTCAGAGATTGCCGCTGTCAGCTCGTGCGGAGACACTGGGCGCTGGTGACGTGGCCGAAGTCCACGTGCGCGCGCCTGGTCAGGGGGATCTGGCTCATGCTCGAAACCTACGTAGACCAAACCGTAATGTCAATATTCCCTACTGGTTTTCCCTGAAATACTAAATGTCCGGATACCAGAGGTCCGGCTCGCCCGCCACGCGGCGGAGACGGCCACGGGCCTCCAGGTAGACCAGGTGGGCGAGGGTCTCGTTGGTGGCGGCCCTGCGCATGAAGGCCGGGATGGTGTCCCAGGGCCGCGACCAGGTCAGCCGGGTCGTGACGTCCCAGCAGTCGGCCCCGTCGGCGCCCGAGACCGCCGACTCGATCTCCGCCAGCCGCTTCGCGTGGTGGGCCATGACGTAGTCCACCCGGTCGGCCAGCTCCAGGAAGCGGTACTCGTGGGCGGGCAGCACCTCGTCCACCTCGAAGTCCCTGACGGCCGCCAGGGCGTCGAGGTAGTCGGCGAGCGGGTCGGGCGCCGACTGCGGGTGGACGGCCACGATCGGGGTGATCCTCGCGAGCACGTGGTCCCCGGAGAACAGCACCCGGCGCGAGGGCGAGACGAAGCACAGGTGCCCGGGCGAGTGGCCGGGGGTCCATACGGCCCGCAGGTCCCAGCCGGGCAGGTCGAGCGTGGCGCCGTCCTCGATGAGCCGGTCGGGCGCGGCCATGGTCACGTACTGGCGGATCATCTTGGACGCCCCGCTCAGCTCGTCGAGCGTGAGCGGGGGCACGCCCGAGCGGGCCAGCAGCGCCCGCTCACGCGCGACCAGGGAGTCGATCGCCGACTCGTCGTAGCGGTCGCGCACCAGCGCCGCGTCCGCCGGATGCAGGCCGATCCACGCGCCCGACGCCTCGCGGACCCGGCCCGCGAGGCCGTAGTGGTCGGGGTGGATGTGGGTGACCAGCACCGCGCGCACGTCGGTCATCGCGTACCCGGCCACGGCGAGCCCGTCCACCAGGGCGGAGTAGGCCTCCTCGGTGTTCCAGCCCGCGTCGATGATCGCCACGCCGTCGGGCAGCTCCAGCGCGTACACGAGGACGTACCTGAGCGGGTTGATCGGGATGGGCACCGGGATCGACCACAGCCCGGGACGCACCTGTTCCACCTTCGGCATGGCCCCGCTCAGCCAGGCGTCCCGCTGCTCCTCGCTCGCCGGCGTGACCCTTCTGCCGGGCTCGGCCGCCTTCGTCGCGTCGCCCATGGCCGGTCCCGCCCCTCGATCGCTCATCCCCGCGCTCCCTTCGGCCTTCGACGCCTCGATTGTGCACCGGTCACCGAATGTTGTTCTACTCGGGGGGTGTCCCAGCGGACGGCAGCCGTACGTAAAGCAGGGCGGACACGAGCACGACGGCGGCGGCGGCCCACCAGGCGGCGGCCGTACCCGCCCGGGAGGCCAGCAGCCCGAGGCCCAGCGCGGAGACCATCCCTCCGAACTGCAACTGCAGCGAGTCGACGGACATCAGCGTGGCCCGCTGCGAGGAGCCGACCCTGCGGTGCATCATCTCCACGCGCAGCAGCCCGGCGACCCCCATGGCCGCGAACATCACCACGTAGGCGGCGCCCGCCGCGGCGACACCCCAGACTCCGGTCAGCACGGTCGTGGCCGCCAGGGTCCCGAGCGCTCCGGCTCCGGCCACCGTGCCCGCCACGGCCGCCGGGACCGATCCCTTGAGCACCCGCGCCGCCCACGGGGCCGCCCAGGACCCGAAGCCGCTGGCGGCGAACCCGGCGGAGGCGACGAGGGCGTACACCGAGCTTGCGGACTCCGCCCCTCCGGTCAGCGAGGCGAGCCTGCCCGGGGTCAGCACCTCGATCGAGTAGAGCCCCGCCCCGATCGCGAAGGACACCAGCAGCAGCCGGCCGAGCGCCCGGTCGCGAAGCCCCAGCCGGAGCCCGGACCCGATGGTGACGGCCACGTCACGCAGGACGAACCCGATCGTGGGCCGCGGATGGGGCGGCTCGGGCATGGCGACGAGGACGACGACGAAGAGCACGGCCGCCGCGACCGCCGCGGCGATCATCGGCGTGACGAGGCCCCCGGGCAGCACGAGCGGCATGAAGCCGCCGGTGAGCGTGGCCACGCAGAGCGACACCGACCCCATGGCCTCTCCCCTGGCCAGGCCGGGCTTGAGATCGGCCTCCGGCCCCCGCGCGGCGTGCAGCATGTCGACGTACCAGGCCTGGGCGGGCCCGCTGGACAGCGCGCGGGCGATCCCCTTGAGCACGGAGGCGACCGCGAACAGCCAGACCGAGGTGGCCACGGCCAGCAACGCCAGCCCGGCGACGCTGAAGAGGGCGGAGACGGCGAGCAGCACCCGCCGCCCGAGGACGTCGGCGAGGCCGCCGGTGGGGAGCTCAAGGGCCACGATGACGACCGCCTGGACGGACAGCACCATCCCCACCTGCGCGAGGTCCAGCCCCCGGGAGGTCATGAGCAAGATCATCGATGCCATCGTCAGGCCCGCGGGGAACCACGTCAGGAAGCTGATGAGGGCATAGCTCCGCATCGCCGTGCGCGGCGGGAGGACGTGGGAGGCTCCCGCGATGGCCGCCGTACGGGAAGCGGTGCCGGCGCCCTCGGACGGCCCCTCCGCGTGGTGGGGGGCGCTCATCCGCTGTACCCCCGTGTGGGGAAGGCCGCCATGTGCAGCGAGACCCGTTGAACTTCGGGACTGCCTGAATCGTGCGCCTCCAGCTCGCGGATCATGACCGCGAAGCTCTCGTACAGGAGCTTCACCGACGCGGGGGTGAGCCGGGCGATGTCGTCGGACATGCCCGCCGCTTCGACCCAGGCCGGCCCCCAGGACTCCCGCTCGCTCTCGAACCGCTCGCGGTCGTGGACCAGGACCTCGATCTGCCGGTCGCGCATGAACCCGGCCGCCTCCCGGCCCTCCGGGCTGCCGCCCAGCTCCAGCTCGCTCCACGACGTGTGGCTGTGGACGGACCGCCAGCGGCGCTCCCGCGCGTCCCGCTGCTCGGGGTCCTGCTCGACGAAGCCGTACCTGGCGAGCTGCCGCAGGTGGTAGCTCGTGGAGCCGGAGCTCTCCCCGAACCTCGCGGCCAGCTCGGTGGCCGTCGCCGGCCCTTCGACACGGAGGGCGCCGAGCAACCGCACCCGCAGCGGGTGCGCCACCGCCTTGAGCGCCTGGGGATCGCTCACACGGTAGGTGTCCGGAGATTTGCTCATATGTCAAAGATAACTTTGCAAAACCATATTTGCAAAGAGTTGTTTGTGATACCAGCGAGTGAAACTTTCATGGCGCGAGCGCCCCCCGAAACCCCGCGCAGCACGGCGACGGGCACAAGCCTCACCGGGGCGGCGCGGCCGGGCGCACGGGCCGCGATCATCCATTGACGCCCGCCGGACCCGTTGGAACCATGCGGGGACCGTTGTCTGGGAGCGCTCCCATGCAGCGCTCCAATCCATGACTTCCTGGGGAAATCGCGTGATCAGACCATCCCGGCGGTGGGCGGCCTCGCTCGCCGTCACCGCGGCGGCCACCCTGGCTGTGTCCGCTACGTCCGCTCTGTCCGCCCCGGCCGCCAGCGCGTCCGGTACAACGACCGCATCCACCCCGGCCGTGAGCGCGCTCGCGGAGGGCCCCGAGCAGATCGTCAACGGGACCTTCGACAGCGGCAGCGACCCCTGGTGGCACACCGCCAACCTGACCTTCGACACCAGCGGCGGGCGGCTGTGCGCCGACGTCCCCGGTGGCACCGTCAACCCATGGGACGTCATCATCGGCCAGGACGACATCCCCCTGGTCAAGGACGAGACCTACGCGTTCAGCCTCTACGGGTCCGCCGACCCCTCGAAGGTCGGCCGGGCGCTGGTGCAGCTCCCCGTCGACCCGTACACGGCGTACCTGACCGCCAACCCCGAGCTCGGCCCCGGCGGCGCCACCTACACCTACACGTTCACCTCGCCGGTCGACCTCCCGAACGCCCAGGTGGCGTTCCAGATCGGCGGCAGCGCCACGCCGTGGCGGTTCTGCGTGGACGATGTCTCCCTCAAGGGCGGGGCCGAGCGCGAGGTCTACAAGCCCGACACCGGCCCGAGGGTCCGCGTGAACCAGGTGGCCTACCTTCGCAAGGGCCCGAAGAACGCGACCGTGGTGACCGACGCCACGACGGCCCTTCCCTGGCGCCTCAACGACGGCGGCGGCCACGTCGTCGCCTCCGGGAGCACCGCGCCGCGCGGCGTGGACGCCAGCTCGGGGCAGAACGTCCACTCGATCGACTTCGGGTCGTACACCAAGGCGGGCACCGGCTACACGCTCTCGGCGGACGGCGAGACCAGCCGGCCGTTCGACATCGGCGGGGCCGCCTACGAGCAGCTCGGCACGGACGCGCTGAAGTTCTACTACCCGCAGCGCAGCGGCATCGAGATCCTCGACGGCCCGCGGCCCGGATACGCCAGGCCCGCCGGGCACGCCGGAGTCGCCCCGAACCAGGGTGACACCAACGTGCCCTGTCAGCCGGGGGTCTGTGACTACTCCCTGGACGTCTCCGGCGGCTGGTACGACGCGGGCGACCACGGGAAGTACGTCGTGAACGGCGGCATCTCGGTCGCCCAGCTCATGGGCGAGTTCGAGCGCACCAAGAACGCCGCGACGGCCAGGCCGCAGACGGACGGCACGCTGGCCGTCCCCGAGAGCGGCAACGGCGTCCCCGACATCCTCGACGAGGCCCGCTGGGAGCAGGAGTTCCTGCTCAAGATGCAGGTCCCCGACGGCAAGCCGTTCGCGGGCATGGCACACCACAAGATCCACGACCAGAACTGGACCGGCCTGCCGCTGCTCCCCCACCTGGACGCCCAGAAGCGCGAGCTGCACCCGGTGTCCACGGCCGCGACGCTCAACCTCGCCGCCACCGCCGCCCAGGCCGCCCGCCTGTACGCCCCGTACGACGCGGCGTTCGCGGCCAGGAACCTGACCGCCGCCCGCAAGGCCTGGACGGCCGCCAAGGCGAACCCCGCCAAGCTCGCCTCCCCCTCGGACGGCACCGGCGGCGGGACCTACGACGACGCCGACGTCAGCGACGAGTTCTACTGGGCCGCCGCCGAGCTCTACATCACCACGGGCGAGAAGGAGTTCAAGGACTACGTGCTGGCCTCGCCGAAGCACACCGCCGACGTCTGGGGCCCGAAGGGCTTCGACTGGGGCAACGTCGCCCCGCTCGGCCGTCTCGACCTCGCCACCGTGCCCAACGGCCTGCCCGGCCGCGACCAGGTGCGCCAGTCCGTGGTCCAGGGGGCCGACAAGTACGTCGCCGCGCTCGCCGCGCACCCGTACGGCCTGCCGTACGACGCGACGAGCTACGACTGGGGCTCCAACAGCCAGATCCTGAACACCATGATCGTGATGGCCTCGGCGTACGACATCACCGGCACCCAGAAGTACCGGGACGGGGTGCTCCAGGGCATCGACTACATCTTCGGCCGCAACGCCCTGAACCAGTCGTACGTCACCGGCTACGGCGAGGTGGCCTCGCACAACCAGCACAGCCGGTGGTACTCCCACCAGCTCGACGCCACCCTGCCGAACCCGCCCAAGGGCACCCTCGCGGGCGGCCCCAACTCCGGCATCCAGGACCCGCTCGCCGCCGAGAAGCTCAAGGACTGCAAGCCGCAGTTCTGCTACATCGACGACATCAACTCCTGGGCGACCAACGAGCTGACGATCAACTGGAACTCGCCGCTGTCGTGGATCTCGGCGTTCGTCGCCGGCCAGGGCGACGGAACGGTGAAGGCCCCCGGGAAGTGCCAGGTGACCTACACGACGCACGGGGAGTGGCCCTCCGGGTTCACCACCCAGGTCACGGTCAAGAACACCGGCACGGCCACGATCGACGGCTGGACGCTGAAGTGGGCCTTCCTCGGCGGCCAGAAGACCGACGGCTTCTGGAGCGCCGACTTCACCCAGAGCGGCGCGACGGTGACCGCGAAGAACCTCGACTGGAACGCCAAGATCAAGCCGGGGCAGTCGGTGACGTTCGGCTTCAACGGCAAGAGCGCCCCCGGCGCCAACCCGGCTCCGGAGCTTTTCACCCTCAACGGCGCCGCCTGCGCCTGATCCGCTGAAGGGCACAAGGGCCGGCCGCCCCGGGGGGCCGGCCCTTTGTGGTGCCCTGAGGCCCCCGGCCCCGGTTAGGGTATGCCGCATGATCGAAGGCATCTGGATCGACGAGGCGGTCACCGACCTGCGGCCGGACTTCAGGGTGCTGGTCATCGGCGCGTACGGCCTGCGCAACGGGCCATCCGACGACCACTCCCGGGGCTGGCTGGCCGAGGCGGCGGCGGAGGCCGTACGGCCAGACGACGACAAGATCGTCGCCTGGCAGGACGCCTACCGCGCCTTCGGCGCCAAGCCGCAGCGCACCCGCCCGTCGGTGGACGCCCTGGTGCGCCGGGTGCCGCCCCCCGAGATCAACCTCGTCGTGGACGCGTACAACGCGGTCAGCATCCGCCACGCGCTGCCCATCGGCGGCGAGGACCTCGCTCACTACGAGGGCACGGCGAGGCTCGTACGCGCGGCCGGCGACGAGCCGTTCGACGCGATCGAGAAGGGCGAGGCGGTCATCGACCACCCGGAGATCGGCGAGGTGGTCTGGAGGGACGACCGGGGGATCACCTGCCGCCGGTGGAACTGGCGCCAGTGCGTACGCACCCGCATCACCGAGAGCACCGTGGACGCGCTCTTCCTGCTCGAACGGCTCGCGCCGATGTCGCTGGAGGAGCTCTCGGCGGCCGGGGAGGAGCTGGCCGGGCTGCTCAGGGAGATCAGCCCCGAGGTCCGCGTCGAGGCGCGCCTGGTGGGCCCGGCCGCGTAGGGAGGGGCTCGACTGGTGGGCCGGCCGTGCGGGAGAGCGCAGGTAAGCATGGCCTCACCCCCCGGACGGGCTACCCGGGCGTGACCAGTTTGAACGGTCCTGGGATGATCGGGCGGTGAGCCGGGCCGAGACCGCACACGCCACTTATTTGGGCGAGTAGCCTTGGACAGGTTCTCTAATCAACAACGCCGATCTGCGGAAGAGGGCGATTTCCGCCGTGTCGTCTGAGTCGTCGCGGACAAACCCACTCACCAACTTTGGTCAGAACGAGTGGCTTGTCGACGAGCTGTACCAGAAGTATCTCCAGGACCCGGAGTCTGTCGACCGTGCCTGGTGGAACTTCTTCGCTGACTACAACCCCGAATCCGGTACGAGCCGCACGTCGGCACCGGGGGGGTCCAACGGCGCGACGGCAGACGCCGCTCCTGGGACCACCACGGCACCGACGCCCAAGCAGGCTCCCCCGGTGGAGGCCGCACCCAAGGCCGCCAAGGCGACGACTCCGGCACCGAGCCCGCAGGCCGAGAAGGCCAAGCCCGCGGCGGCCCCCTCGGGCGCCGAGGAGGTCCGCCTGCGTGGCGCGGCCGCGCGCACGGCGGCCAACATGGATCTCAGCCTGGCGGTCCCCACGGCCACCAGCGTGCGGGTGGTACCGGCGAAGCTGCTCATCGACAACCGAATCGTGATCAACAACCACCTGTCGCGCGGTCGCGGCGGCAAGGTGTCGTTCACCCACCTCATCGGCTACGCGATCGTCAAGGCGCTCGCGTCGATGCCGGACATGAACTACTCCTACGCCGAGGTCGACGGCAAGCCGACGCTGGTCAAGCCCGAGCACGTCGGCCTGGGCCTCGCGATCGACGTGCAGAAGAGCGACGGCACCCGCCAGCTCCTCGTGCCGTCGATCAAGGGCGCCGAGTCGATGGACTTCCGCCAGTTCTGGACGGCCTACGAGGACATCGTCCGCAAGGCCCGCGGCGGCAAGCTCGGTGTCGACGACTTCGCCGGCACCACCATCAGCCTCACCAACCCCGGCACGATCGGCACCGTGCACTCGGTCCCGCGCCTCATGCAGGGGCAGGGCACGATCATCGGCGTCGGCGCGATGGAGTACCCCGCCGAGTACCAGGGCGCCTCCACCGAGACGCTCAACCGGCTCGCGGTGAGCAAGGTCATGACGCTCACGAGCACCTATGACCACCGCATCATCCAGGGCGCCCAGTCGGGTGACTTCCTCCGCCGCATCCACCAGCTCCTGCTGGGCGAGGAGGGTTTCTACGACGAGATCTTCCAGGCGCTGCGGATCCCCTACGAGCCGGTCCGCTGGGTCAAGGACATCTCGGCCACCCACGACGACGACGTGGCCAAGTCGGCCCGCGTCATCGAGCTGGTCCACGCCTACCGCGTGCGCGGCCACCTCATGGCCGACACCGACCCGCTTGAGTACAACCAGCGCAAGCACCCCGACCTCGACATCAAGTCCCACGGCCTCACCTTGTGGGACCTTGAGCGCGAGTTCGCCACGGGCGGCTTCGGCGGCAAGCCGCTGATGAAGCTCCGCGACATCCTGGGCGTGCTGCGCGACTCCTACTGCCGCACGGTCGGCATCGAGTACATGCACATCCAGAACCCCGAGGAGCGGGCCTGGATCCAGTCGCGGGTCGAGAAGCCGCACGCCCGGCCGAGCCGGGAGGAGCAGCTCCACATCCTGCGCCGCCTCAACACCTCCGAGGCGTTCGAGACGTTCCTGCAGACCAAGTACGTCGGGCAGAAGCGCTTCTCGCTGGAGGGCGGCGAGTCGCTGATCCCGCTGCTCGACTCGGTGATCAGCTCCGCGGCCGACGAGCAGCTCGACGAGGTCGTGATCGGCATGGCCCACCGCGGCCGCCTCAACGTCCTCGCCAACATCGTCGGCAAGTCGTACGCCCAGGTGTTCGGCGAGTTCGAGGGCAACCTCGACCCGCGCAGCGCCCACGGCTCCGGTGACGTGAAGTACCACCTCGGCGCCTCAGGCGACTTCACCGCCCCCGGCGGCAACAAGATCGCGACGTCGGTCGTGGCCAACCCCTCGCACCTGGAGGCCGTCGACCCGGTCACCGAAGGCGTCGTCCGGGCCAAGCAGGACCTCTTGGAGCGCGGCGAGGAGGGCTTCACCGTCCTTCCCGTGCTCGTGCACGGCGACGCGGCCTTCGCGGGCCAGGGCGTGGTGGCCGAGACGCTGCACCTCTCGCAGCTTCGCGGCTACCGCACCGGTGGCACGGTGCACGTCGTGGTCAACAACCAGGTCGGCTTCACCACCTCGCCGGCCTCGTCGCGGTCCAGCGTGTACGCCACCGACGTGGCCCGCATGATCCAGGCGCCGATCTTCCACGTCAACGGCGACGACCCCGAGGCCGTCGTGCGGGTGGGCCGGCTGGCCTACGAGTACCGCCAGACGTTCCGCAAGGACGTGGTGATCGACCTGGTCTGCTACCGCCGCCGCGGCCACAACGAGACCGACAACCCGAGCTTCACCCAGCCGCTGATGTACGACCTGATCGACGCCAAGCGGTCCATCCGGAAGCTCTACACCGAGGCGCTGATCGGCCGTGGCGACATCACGGTCGACGAGGCCGAGCAGGCGCTCCGCGACTACCAGGAGCAGCTTGAGCGGGCCTTCACCGAGACCCGAGAGGCCGGCAAGAGGCCTCTGGAGCCCGGTGCGGTCGTCAAGCCGGCCCCTGACGAGGTAGTGCCGTGGTCGCACGACGACACGGCGTCGGCCATCACCGAGGAGACGGTGAAGCGGGTCGTCGAGACCCAGCTGAACCTCCCCGAGGGCTTCACGGTCCACCCGCGCCTGTCCCCGCTGCTGCAGCGCCGCGGTCAGATGGTCACCGAGGACGCCATCGACTGGGCCATGGGCGAGACCCTGGCCTTCGGCTCGCTGCTGATCGACGGCCATCCGGTCCGCCTCGTCGGGCAGGACTCCCGCCGTGGCACCTTCGGCCAGCGGCACGCCGTGCTGGTCGACCGGGTCACCGGTGAGGACCACACGCCGCTGAAGTCGTTCAACGAGGGCACCACGAAGTTCTACGTCTACGACTCCCTGCTGTCGGAGTTCGCGGCGATGGGCTTCGAGTACGGCTACAGCGTCGTACGGCCGGACGCCCTGGTCGCCTGGGAGGCGCAGTTCGGCGACTTCGCCAACGGCGCCCAGTCGATCATCGACGAGTTCATCTCGGCGGGCGAGCAGAAGTGGGGCCAGCGCTCTTCAGTGGTCCTGCTGCTGCCGCACGGCTACGAGGGCCAGGGTCCCGACCACTCCTCCGCCCGCATCGAGCGGTTCCTCCAGATGTGCGCGCTGGACAACATGACGGTGGCGCAGCCGACCACCCCGGCGAACTACTTCCACCTGCTCCGCTGGCAGGTGCTGTCGGGCCGTCACAAGCCGCTGATCGTCTTCACGCCGAAGTCGCTGCTGCGGCTCAGGGCTGCGGCCTCGGCGACCGCCGAGTTCACCTCCGGCGCGTTCCGCCCGGTGATCGGCGACTCGACCGTCGACCCGTCGAACGTCAGGCGCGTGGTGCTCTGCTCCGGCAGGGTCTACTACGACCTGGCGGCGGCCCGCGACAAGCAGGAGCGCACGGACGTGGCGATCGTGCGGCTGGAGCGGCTCTACCCGTTCCCGGCCGAGGAGCTGCGGGCCGAGCTCTCCCGCTACAGCCTGGACACCGAGCTGGTCTGGGCGCAGGACGAGCCGATCAACATGGGCCCGTGGCCCTATCTCGCCCTGAAGCTCACCGAGGACCCCGAGGTCCTGGGAGGCCGTGGCCTGCGCCGGGTGTCACGTCCGGCCAACTCGTCGCCCGCGGTCGGCTCGCACGCCGCCCACGACGCCGAGTTGGAGCAGATCACCACCGCCAGCCTCGGCTGACAGCCGGTTTCACGTAAGAAGGAAGTCCCCCACAGGGTGGTTCTGTGGGGGACTTCCTCATATGTCCTGCTATGTCATGGAGATGTGATGTATTTCACTGATAAGGGAATCGAAGAGCTCGTAGAGCGGCGGGGCGAGGAGGAGGTCGCCATGACGTGGCTGGCCGAGCGCCTTCGCGAGTTCGTCGACCTGAACCCCGAGTTCGAGACGCCCGTGGAGCGCCTCGCCACCTGGCTCGCCCGGCTCGACGACCAGGACGACGACTGATCCAGGGTATCGTCGGCCACAAAACGCGATACATCTTGACTTTCCGAAGACGAGATATATCGTGTTATCTGGAAGCTAGCCGATAAGAGCCGTCGAAGGGCGAGACCATGCCCAAATGGACCATCGAGAAGCCCGAGCAACTCACGTTCGGCGCAGTGAGCGCGTTGAGCGTGCGCATCGTGGCGGGCCGCCTGGCCGTGCTGGCGAGCGACGGGCCACCCAGCCTGGAAGTCAGCGACATCGGGACACCCCCGCTCATGGTCGAGCACGATGAGAACGGCCGCCTCACCGTGGCGTACAAGGACCTGACCTGGGACGGCATCCTCGGCTGGCTGCGGCCGGGGCGGCGCGAGACCACGCTGACGCTCACGGTCCCGAAGGACTGCCCGGTCCAGGCGGGGGTGATCTCCGCCTCGGCGGTGGTCGCCGGGTTCGAGAGGCACACCAACGTCAAGAGCGTCTCCGGTGAGATCGTGCTCGACGGCGTCAGCGGCGAGATCGAGGCCGAGACGGTGTCCGGCGCGGTCGAGAGCAGGGGGCTCGCCGGAGATCTCGCGTTCACGAGCGTGGCGGGCGAGCTGACCGTCGCGGGCGGGACCCCGCGCCGCCTGCGCGCCAACACGGTCTCCGGCCGCATCACCGCCGACCTGGAGCTCCCGCCGACCGGCCACGTCACCCTGCACAGCGTGTCCGGCGCCATCCTCGTACGGCTGCCGCACTCGGTCGACACCGACGTGCACCTGCGCTCGACGTCGGGCCGGCTGCACAGCGCGTTCTCCGGCCTCGACAACTCCAACCGCCCGGGGGCCAAGTCCGTGTCCGGCCGCATCGGCGGGGGGATGGCCTCCCTGTCGGCCACCACCGTGTCGGCCGACGTCACGCTTCTGAGGAGAGACCAGTGAGCCCGGTTTTCGCCCATGGAAGGCTCCGGCTGTACTTGCTGAAGCTGCTGGAGGAGAGCCCGCGACACGGCTACGAGGTGATCAGGCTCCTTCAGGACCGCTTCCTCGGCGTGTACTCCCCCTCGCCCGGAACGATCTACCCCCGGCTGGCCCGCCTGGAGGAAGAGGGCCTGGTCACCCACGAGGTCGTGGAGGGCAAGAAGGTCTTCACGATCACCGACAAGGGCAGGGCCGAGCTGGCGGCCCGCATGGACGAGCTGGCCGATCTGGAACAGGAGATCTCCCAGTCGATCCGCGACATCGCCCGCGAGGTCAAGGAGGACGTACGCGACACCGTGCGGTCCCTGCGCGACGAGCTCACCCAGGCGGCCCGTGACGTGCGCCAGGGCTCCAAGGAGGAGCAGCGCCAGGCCAAGGACGACCTCCGCGCCGTCAAGGACGACTACCGTCAGGCCTGGCGCGACCAGAAGCAGGCATGGCAGGAGCAGAAGCAGGAGTTCCAGCGCCAGAAGCAAGCCTGGAAGGACGAGGGCCAGCGCTGGAAGCACGACTGGCTGCGAGGCGTGTGGGGCGACACCTGGCAGGGCCGGGGCTCGCGCGACCATGACGCCGAGCTGGGGCGGATGCTGGCCGAGTTCGTCGAGGAGGTCCGTGGCGCGGCGGCGGCGTCCTCGGTGACCGAGGAGGCTCTGGCGACCGCTCACGACGCGCTCTACGAAGCGGCCGTCCGAATCCGCTCCGCGCTCCGATGATGATCGCACTGGGAAGCCCACCCGCCGCGCAGCCGCTCACCACCGGCGGGTCGCTTCCCTGACCGTCCGCTGATCCGTCCGTCCGCTGATCCGTCCGGTCAGTCCCCTGGTTCGGCCGGTTTCCCGGCTCGGTCAGTTTTCGGTCGTCGTGAAGACGATCTTCCCGAAGACGTCGCCCTGGTGGAGCGCCGCGAAACCCTCGTCGGCGCGGGTCAGCGGCACGACCCGGTCCACGACGGGACGTACGCCGGTCTGCTCCAGGAACGTGGCGAGCCGTCCGAGCTGGTCGCGCGTCCCCATGGTCGAGCCGACCACCGAGAGCTGGAGGAAGAAGACCCGGTTGAGGTCGGCCGGCGGCACCGCGCCGCTCGTGGCGCCCGAGACGACGATCCGGCCGCCGGGACGCAGCGACTTGAGCGAGTGGTCCCAGGTGGCCTGCCCGACCGTCTCCATCACGGCGTCCACCCGCTCGGGAAGCCGGGAACCCGGTGCGAACACCTGGTCGGCGCCGAGCTCAAGGGCCCTGGCGCGCTTCTCCTCAGATCGGCTCGTCGCCCATACGCGGTAGCCGCCCGCCCGGCCGAGGGCGATGAGCGCGGTGGCCACCCCGCCGCCGGCCCCCTGGACGAGCACGGTCGACCCCGGCTCCAGCCCCGCCTTGTCGAACAGCATCCGGTAGGCGGTCAGCCATGCGGTCGGCAGGCACGCCGCCTCCTCGAAAGAGAGCGCGGCGGGCTTGGGCACGAGGTTCCGGCGCGGCACCGCGACCCTCTCGGCGAACGTGCCGTCGTAGGTCTCCGACAGCAGCGAGCGCTTGGGGTCCAGGGTCTCGTCCCCGTTGACGGGGGTGCCGATCACCGAGTGGACGACGACCTCGTTGCCGTCCTCGTCGACCCCGGCGGCGTCGCAGCCGAGGACGATGGGCAGCCGGTCCTGGCGGATGCCGACCCCCTTGAGCGTCCAGAGGTCGTGGTGGTTGAGGGCCGCGGCCCTGACGGTGACCGTGGTCCAGCCCTCGGGGACCTTGGGCTCAGCGTGCTCACCGAGCGTGAGCCCGGCGAGAGGGGTGTCAGGGTCGGTACGTGTGCACGTTACGGCGAACATGGCGGAACCCTATCCCCGTGCCCCGGACCGCCCTGGTGTGCCCACCCTCTCCAGGGCGCGACATCCATCCCGGACGCCGGATAAACCGCACGTATCAGTGCAAATTCACGAATAGCGCCCCTTGGTCGCATTGGAATTCGTAGCGCGTGATGAACCACGCCCACGGCGGTTACCGGAGCAAGCCGCAATTTTGGTCAAACCACCGCACAGCGGTCCGACGACACGCCGATACCTAAATAAATGCGAGCGCCCGAGCTGAATCACTGAAGCTCTCAGACGGACTTTTGCCCCGACGCGCTTTCCCCGCCCTCACAGGGCTTCCGGCCTGCACAACCCCGGGACGCCTGCCCGACTTATCACGATAAAAGGCCGAGTAGTTACCTTATATTTTTTGCAATTAACTCGCTGCTAGCGCGAATCTCCCGCATGTCGGACAACGGTATTGAGGTCGACCATGCGTAGGGTCGGACATGCAGGCGCGCCAGCATCGAGGTGCTCCTTTACTTTGAACTGCAAAAAGAAAAGGACCGCTTTATGATAGACGTCGGTCACCCTCGGTCTCTACAACGTAATGTCGGTCGTTCATGGCTGACCGCAGCTCTCACGGGCGCCCTCGCGATGGGCGCACTCGTCGCGATACCAGGTAGCGCGAGCGCGAACCAGGCGCCGCAGAACCTCGGCAAGGCAGCATCCCTGCTTCCCGCCGCGCCCGTGAAGACAGGGTTCGTCGTCACCGTACGACGGGCCATCGCGACCACCGTGACACTGACCTCGTCGCAGAACCCGGCCAAGAAGGGAAACTCGGTCACCTTCACCGCAACGGTGACGGCGACCGGCACCAACATCCTTCCCACAGGCACCGTCGTGTTCCGTGACGGCTCGAAGGATGTCGGCACGGCCCAGCTCGAAGGAGTCGCCCAGGCGACCTTCTCCACGTCGAGCCTCGACGTGGCCTCGCACAACGTCACCGCCTTCTACCAGGGCAACGCCTCCTTCGACCCCAGCACCTCGCAGGTGCTGATCCAGAAGGTCGAGGAAATCGAGAAGAAGGAAGCCAAGAACGACGACGACGACGATGACGATCCTGCGATCGTCACCCACCGCGACGACAACCTGGAGCGCCGCTGCCGCCACTTCAGGAACGACGACGAAGAGGGGGCTGACGAAGGCGGCATCACCACCGACCAGCACAGCAAGGCGCGGGAAGACCTCCGCCGTCGCTGCCACAGGTTCTGGCACAGGCAGGACAACGATTTCACGACCCTGATCGACAGGGGCATCCGCCGTCACGTCGAGGGCCACTACGACAGGGGCGGCGGCCACCGCGAGTTCTGGGACTCCAGGCGCCACCGCTGGATCCCGGAGCACAAGGAGCACTACCGGAAGCCGCACAAGCACCACAAGGTGCACAGGCCGGTCGTGCAGCATTTCGCCGTCACCGGTTGATCCACCGGCCCGGCGTCAAAGAGGGCCCGCCCGATCCGCTTGGGCGGGCCCTCAGGCTCATCTTCAGCCGCGACAACCACCGAGAGTGCCGCGAGCCCTCGGGTCCGGGACACCCTTGCCCCGGCTCCAGCCGCCAGGACCAGGCCCCCCTGCGCCCCGGCTCCGACCGCCGGATCAAGGGCTCATCCCTCTGGCCACAGCCCGCCGGGGCCGGACGCTCCGTCCCTGGCTCCAGCAGCCGGATCCGGGACCGCTCTTGTGACCCTCACCAGCGAACCGCCGGGCGGCATCCTCTTCCTCCCCTTGGCCGACGCTCAGCTTGGCCGAAGCTCACCGTCATCCCTCGAACCGCGATAAGCGATTGCCTGTATTTCCGGGGGCCTCATGTACGTTCGCCATCGATCCACGCGCACCACCGTCACGATCGTCGCGGTGGTCACCGCGGCGCTCGCGGGCCTCGTCATGCTCGTGATCTTCACCAACAGGAAGGTCGACCACGAGCTGGCGAAGCCACCGGCTCCACCGGCCAAACCCGCGGTCCCGGTCAAGGTGAGCCGCAAGCAACTGGCCGCCCTCCCGCTCTCGACGACGTGGACGAAGGTCGCCAAGGCGGAACCCGACCCGCAGCCCTTCGCCGCCAGCGACGGGCTGATCGTGCACCCGAAGGCTTCCAAGGTCGTGTACGCCGAGCCGGGTGGCCCGCCGATCGCGGTGGTTCCGGCGTCCCAGCTGGACAACCCCACCTGGCTACCGGTGATCGAGTCGCGGCCGGAATGGATGCGCGTGCTCCTCCCGAGCAGGCCCAACGGTTCCACAGGCTGGATCCACACCGGCGACGGCCAGATCAAGCAGACATACAGCCCCTACCAGGTGCGCATCAACCTGACCGCGCGGCGGCTGACCCTGCTGAAGGGAGGACAGGAGACCGGGTCGTGGCCCGTGGCGATCGGCACCAAGGAGACGCCCACGCCGCTCGGCCGTACCTTCCTGCTCGCCTCGCTCTCCCCGCCCGAGGTCACCTACAGCCCGGTGATCCTTCCGTTGGGCATGCACTCGGAGAAGCTGCAGACCTACGACGGCGGCCCCGGCACGGTCGGCCTGCACGGCTGGCCCGACAAGAGCGCCTTCGGCCAGGCCGTCTCGCACGGCTGCGTCCGCCTTCCGAAGGACGGCCTGGACGCGGTCTCCCACATCCCCCTCGGCACCTTGATCATCATCACCCAGTAGTCCGTGCCGTCACGGCGGTCACCGGGTCGCGACGGCCCGGCGGTAGGCGCCCGGCGTCACCCCGAAGCAGCGGGCGAACCAGCGGGTGAGGTGACTCTGATCGGTGAACCCGGTCATCGCGGCGATCTCCGCGAGCGAGTGCCCCTGGACGAGCAGCCGCCGGGCCGTACGCAACCTGAGCTGCCGCTGGTAGTCGCTGGGCGCCATGCCGTACGCCGCCTGGAACGACCGGTACACCGCGAACCGGCTACGCCCGGCGGCCGCGGCCAGGTCACTCGCGGAAATCCCCCCGTCGTCGCCGTCATGCAACAACTCCCGCACAACCCGCGCCGTCCCGCCCCCCGCCCCGGTACGCACCCCCATACGCGGATCGACACTCACCCCGGCACTCGAACCGACACTCGGACCGTCACTCGCCCCAAGGCCCGGACCAGCACTCGGGCCCAGGCTCGGCCGGCCGCTCATACCCGCGCCGCGCACACCTGCCCTTCCACCTGCCCCATCGAGATCCGGCACCCATGCGCCCGCCCGCCTGGCCATGGCCACCACCACGGTGTCGAGCAGTTCGTCGCGGCGCAGGGGTGTCGCGACTCCCAGCAGTGCCTCGTGGAGCCCGCGGAGAGATCTGGCCAGCTCGGCGTCGGGCACCACGGGTTCGGTGAACAGGGGCAACCCGACCACGCGCTCGGCCGCCTCGCTCAACACGTTCGCCACCAGGTCAGGCCCGATGTGCACCATGCGGTACGTGAAGCCCAGCTTGTCGGTCGCGTGCCCGTCATGGGGATCGTCGGGATTGAAGACCATGACCATGCCCGCCGCACTCGTATGGGCCGAACCCCGGCAGGTGAAGCTCTGCGCCCCCTCCTCGGTGAACCCGAAGGAGTACGTCTCGTGGCTGTGCCGGTGGTAGACGTGCCGCTCGAAGTGCGCGTGCATCGCCTCCAGCGGCCGGTCAGGCGAACGCCAGTACCGCGACCAGTCCCCTCCCATCCCCCCATTCTCACCCCCTCGACCGACCCGACCCCTCCACCCGAAGCACGCCCACGACCCAAGGAGCCCTCACATGCCGAAGGGGCCCGATCTCCTGATCGGGCCCCTTCCCGGATGCCGCCCCTTCACTCCGGCCGATGACCGGCGTGCTCAGAAGGAGTAGACAGGTCCCGCGCCGACGCGGAGAAGGCACAGGTTGCCGAAAGTGTGCCCCACTTACCCCGGCTGCGTCCCACATTTCGCCGACGACCGGCGACACCGGCTCGGAGACCTGCGGGCAGACCGTCCTCGGCAAGGCGTTCAGCTCGCCGGGGTCGCCCCCGTCGCGGTCACCTGCTCCCCGGGTACCGCCGCAGCCTTGACCTCATCCGCCGCAGGCTTGGCCTCCTCCGCGGGCACGGCGGCAGCCTTAACCTCCGCCGCAGGCTTGCCCTCCGCCGCGGGCTCCTCCGCGGGCTCCGCCGCGGGCACGGCCGCCGGCTGGGCCTCCACCGCAGGCACGTTCGCCGGCTTGGTCTCCTCCGCAGGCTTGGTCTCCGCCGCAGGCACGGCCGCCGGCTGGGCCTCCACCGCAGGCACGATCGCCGGCTTAGCCTCCTCCGCAGGCTTGGCCTCCTCCGCAGGCTTGGCCTCCTCCGCAGGCTTGGCCTCCTCCGCAGGCTTGGCCTCCTCCGCAGGCTTGGCCTCCTCCGCGGGCTTGAGCTCCGGTGCCAGCACAATGGCCGGCTGAGCTTTCGCCCCCGGCACCGCTGCGGGCTGAGCCTCAGCCGCGGGCACGGCCGCCGGCTGCGCCGGGTCCGTGCCGATCGCCTCCTGCTGAGAGCTCGCTCCCGTGGTGTTCCCCTCCTGAGGCTCCAGGCTCGAACCCGCAGGCGGCGGCTCATTGATCGAACTTGCGTTCGCGGTCGACGATCCGACGGCGGCAGCCGTACCGAGGGCCAGGGCCAGGCAGCCGAGACCAGTGAGAAGACGTCGCATGTGAATCCCCCGATTACCTAGGACGTTTGAGCGACGGCCAGCCTGCCGCCCCCGTACACCCAGATCAAGGACCGACGCTCCGCGTTCCAGGGAGCATGCGGCGCACCGCCGTACAAGACAGGTCACCTCGTGCACCGCGAGGCTGCGGATATGCGTTTCGACACGAAGATCGGCATCGTGGTCCGGGAGGATCTGGCCGTCTGGCAGAAGCTCAACGTGACCGCGTTTTTGGCGAGTGCCGTGGCCGGCGGGGCCGATGACGTCATAGGCGAGCCGTACACGGACGGCTCCGGCAACGCCTACCTCGCGATGTTCCGCCAGCCGGTGCTCATCTACTCCGCCGACGCCGAGGGACTCACCAGCGTCCACACCCGCGCCCTCAGCCGAGGGCTCGCCACAGCGGTCTACATCGAGGAGATGTTCAAGACCGGCCACGACGAGGACAACCGCGCCGCCGTCCAGGCCGTCCCCGCCGACGCCCTGAACCTCGTCGGCCTGGCCATCTACGGCCGCCGCAACGCCATGGACAAAACCCTCAAGGGCCTACCCCTGCACCCCTGATCAACGAGCCCCAGCCTCCCGAGCCGACTACCGAGTACCCGAAGCCCAACCAGCTCTCCGGGATCGAACTCCACCCTGAACGGCTCGGCCGGCGACAGGCCCGGCCGAGCCTCGGCCACCGGCTCGCACGTCCCGTCACGCTCGCCGAACACCTCGACCAGAGGCATCGCGCCATCCCCGTGCAGCTCGACACGCATGAAGACCGGCACCCCGGCCGGCCTCCGCGTATGACGGGCTTCACCACATAATCGCGCTTCTTGTTCCCAGGGCTGACGGTCTCGACGGCCATGAAGACATCGTCGGAGTACAGCACGACGGCCCCCAGCGACGATCGGCTCCGCCCTGCCGACCACGACACCATTCGGCATAGTCACTACTGGAGATCCCGCGAAATGACTACCAGGTCTCTGGCAAACTGCAGAGCAGGATGTCCGCGGATTTCTGGCTGGCGAGGTCAGAAGATATGTCGGATCAGATTCGGCGGCGGTTGAAGGCTCGAATCGAACGCGCCGTCGGCGCTTACCGTGTCGTCATCGTGGGTGGCCCTCGCCAGGTTGGCGAGACGACCTTGGCCAAGGAGTTGCTGGGGACCCGGGGGACGTTCAAACAGTTGGGCAGAGACGGGACGCGGGCGAGGATGCCGAGCTATGGGACTCCATAGCCGGTGACGGCATTCCCGATGCGACGCGGTGACGTCTACTGGGTCAACTTGGTCATGGTGAAAGGCTCAGAAGCCAACAAGACCCGCCTGGGCGTCACCGTGAGCAATGACGCGGCCAACCGTGCCGTAACACGCAGCGGCCGGGGCGTGGTGACGGTCGTCCCCATCACCTCTAATGTCGATCGCGTATTTTCCTTCCAGGTTCTGCTACCTGCCGGCGAATGCGGGCTCGGCGTCGACTCGAAGGCGCAGGCCGAACAGCTCCGAGCAGCCGCCGTCGACCGGCTCGGCACCCGGATCGGGGCTCTCCACCCCACGACCCTGGACAAACTGGACAGCGCCCTTCGCACCCATTCGCCCTCTGACGTCGATCACCGCGCGCAAATCCGCTGTCCTTTGTAAGCCGAGAAGTTTCGCAGGCGCTCGCCCTGGAAGGTCTCTTCTCCAGACTGAGAGCAGGAGACCGCGCTGCGACGCGTCCCCACCTCGCCATCAGACGGCCGGATGCGGGGAGACGTTCGTGGAGTTCGTGTCTGTCGTCGAAGCGGCGGGGAAGGCCGTCGACCTCGTCGGCGTGGGGATCATCGTCGTCGGGGCACTGCTGGCGAGCGGTGTCTTCGGCCACGAACTACTACACCGCCGACCGCCTCACGACGCCTACCGGCGCTACCGCCAGACCCTCGGCCGGGCGATCCTGCTGGGCCTGGAATTCCTCGTCGCCGGAGACATCATCCGCACAGTGGCCATCTCCCCCACCTTCCAGAGCGTCGGCGTCCTCGCCGCCATCGTCCTGGTGCGAACCTTCCTCAGCTTCTCCCTAGAGGTAGAACTGGAAGGCCACTGGCCCTGGCGCCTTAGGCGTGAGTTGCCCCGATCATGACCCTCACATCTCCAGTCATCATGCCGCTATCGGCGAGCTACCTCGTCTTCTCCGGCTTCCGAGTCGTGGCGATCGAGGTCAAGACGACCTTCACGGTCACCGGCAAGGTGATTCGCCGAACTCGTCTTTGGAAGAGATGCACGGCGTCGCGCTACCACCGCCGTCGATCAACTCGACCCGCAGGGTTCCGCCGACGTCCAGTACGACGACACCGACCGAGCCGTCCTTCCCACTGGAGGTGTGGCGGATGCTGTTGCCGACGAGTTCGCTGAACAGCAGCTGGGCTCGAGTCGCATGCCCGTAACGCTCACCCAGAAGCTTGCGAATGAACCATCGGACTTCGGCGAGGTGCCCCACGAGATACACCGGACCGCCATCCAGCTAGTCCAGCTTTGCGTAAGGAATCCCATTGAGTTGAGTGCTCCGTGGCCACAGGGACGGTTCACATGGACCTATGCCGTAGTCTTCGCAGTTCTCTTTGATGTTCACTATGTACATGGTTTTGACATGGCTCTTACTCAGAAGCCGACCCAGCAGAATTGGATTTGCATCCACTTCGACGTACCCGTAGATATTCCCTGCTCTTGCCACCTTTGAGACCCTGTCCAGGCTTAGCCCGAACTGCTGCAACAGGAAGTCGTCCTCGGGGCGAAGCGAGGCGACCCAGGAACGGAATGTTCTGGTGATGGAGAAACTGTCGCTATCGCAATTATGACAGAACATGGGGCTTTTGGAGTCCCAATATATGGGCACCTTTCCCTTAGCAGGAGAGAAAAGCGCGTTGGCAAAATGCAGGTAACCTCCCCGTCGGATCTCATCGGCTTTCATTGGTCTCTTCAATTCCACGACCGCAGTCACCGATCTGGTTCGCCCAGCACTCTTCAGCACGTCTTCTACATTCTTCTTTGACGGGGCATCGTTCCCTGGCATACCGATGCGGGAGAGAGCTTGAGTCAAGACTGCGGCACCTTGCGGCTTGGACTCGGAGCCATAGAGGGCTCTAGACATGTCAATTGACTTCCGGTCGCTAGGGCTTGAGAAGTAAATCCGCCCAGACTTGCCGTCCTGCCGGATCGCTAATTTCACCCGCTGATCCTCCCCAGAGTGTAATCGCCAAATTGGTTCGAGGTCTACCTGGACCGCCATCTCATCTGCAGAGCGTACGGCCGGGTAATCCCCAAGGGATACGGAGTAATCGGGATTAGTCACCCTGAACGCATTTGCTGCCACATATCCGTACCGCTCAATATCAGCATAATGATAGTTGCGGTGCGATTGGTTCGCCTGCCGCGGCGCTGCTGTAGTTTCGCTGCAACCCGCAAGAAACGTACCGAACATCGCGATAAGTGCAACGACACGCACGATTTGGGGCATTGTCTTCTCCGTTGCCAATGAGCAGTGGTGACCTGGGCAGTGAAATGCCCAGGCCAGAAGCTGGCGTTGGTGTTGAGCACGGGTTTCGCTGTCGCAGCGTAAGCGTCATTCGCGTTTTCGTACGCGTCGTTCACTAAGGTCAGGCCGTTACCGAGTTGCCCGACTTGGTGGGTCGCGGGACCGTAGATGGTGGCGGGCAGATTATGTCCAGAGGAGTCGGCCGCGATTGTTCCGGTCGCCTCATCGAGCTTCCAGTACGCCGCCTCGCCGGTCGGCACCGCCGGCGGGGCTGCCATGGTGGAGTCGTTGACCGAAACCGTGTAGTCAAGCTTCGTCCCTTCGGCCACGCTGGACTTGAAGCCGACCTTGACGTTCGTGCTGCGGGCGACCGCGTCATGCCGTCCATGGAGTCGATCGACTCGGCGGTGACTGTGGGGATCTCGGGCGGCAACATGTAGGTGACGGTGAGTTTGGGCGGCTTCGCACCTGTGCCGGTGGTTTCGGCGGAGTGGAAGAGCGCGGTGCCGTTTTGGCCCCACGTCATCGACTCGTTGACGCCTCGGATCTGCAGCCCGTGGTTCGGTGCCCCTCCCGCCCACGACGAGGCGATGGTGGTGACCGACCAGGTGAAGGGCTTCGGGTCGCTCCAGTTGGAGGGGCAAAGCTGGAGCTGCGATCCGGTTTCGTCCACCCCTGGCATGTGAGTCCAGTCGACTGCTCCCGGCTGCCAGGCTGAGGTGAGTCGAGACACTTTCAGGCCGTTCAGCCAGAAGTTGCATCCGAGCGTCTCTGTCGCCCAGAGGTCCAGCCGCGCGTCTCCGATGGCTCGCCCGGCGATCGGGGCGGTGTCGAACTTGAGCAGAGCTCTGTAGTACTCGATGGCTTTGTCGCCACTTGTCCGTACGGTGGACTCCCCACCGACTTTCAGGAGGGTCGCGTTGGGTTCGTCGTAGCCTCCCCACGAATAGGTCGGCTTGGAGTGCACGTAGGTGTCGCTCAGCAGGGTGAGTGTGGTGGTCGGGTCGACCGTGACCGGATACTTGGTCGCCGGGTCTGCGAGGAACTTGGCATCCGGCTCGAGGACCAGTATCTGCTTGCCGGCTTCGGTGATCACCCGCGTACTGATCTTCCCCAGCCGGTGTTGCGTGGGGGTCTTGCCATCCTTGCTGGCAGTTTGGGGGCTGCTGTCCAACATGAGCGGCGCGGGTGCCTGGGCAATGGTCTTGCCTGAACTGTCTGACAAGCGCAGGCGGCCGTTGGTACTCGCGCTGAACTTCAGTCCGTCGGTCTGCACCGGGAGGCGGAACTCCGTCGGGCCGCTCGGCTTTGAGCGCAACACCACGTCGTGCCGGAACCCGGTGGGCAGGGCTCTGACCACGAGATCCGCGCCGGGTCCTGCCGCGTCACCGTACGTCGCCACATCTCCGGTGACTACCGGTTTGGGCAGCGACTCTGGCCAGTCCAGCGAGAAGCTCTGTCCCTTCTCGCGTTCCAGGGACGCGAACGGGCGGTCCTGGCCACCAGCCGAGAATTCCACTCCGCCCTTGGCGACCTTCGGTCTGAGCACACCGTCATGCTCCACAAGGGTGGTGTCTATCCAGGCCCATGAGCCATCTGGCTGCTTTGACATCCTATGGAGAGGCCCTAGATCTTTCCTTCGGCCTTAAGGGCTCTTATCTAGAAGGCTCCGCGCATAGAGGTCTCGGTGACGTGCATTACTTTACCGGGGATCTGCCTGGGGCCGAAAGCCGTTGGAGAAAGGCGCTGGCGATTCTCTCGTCGAAAAATTTTCACCGAGGCTGGAAAAATATCCGCCAAGCTTGGCGAACTCGCCGACATCCAAATCGAATACCCCCTAGCCAAGTACATGACATAGACCCGCACATGGCGATGGAAGAGGCGATACCACCGACCGTCTCCTGCCTCGGGCAGAGTGACGGCTTCCGGCCGACGATCGTCCCGGTTCTCCGGGGGGGGAGGGGGGACGGTTTCGGCACCGCCCCGGTCTCAGAAGTTGAAGACGGCGCCGGTGTAGGCGTGGAGTTCACAGGAGTTGCCGAAGGTGCGTTCGAAGTAGAGGTGGTGGCCGTCCCACATGCCGGAGGCGGAGACCGTCATCGGCTCGTAGCGCTTCGCGCAGGCGGTGTCCGACGAGATCTTCAGGTCGCCGAGGTCGCCCTTGACCGGTTCGAGCAGCCGGCAGGCCTCGGTCGCGCGGGGATGCGTGCCGCCGGGCGCAGCGCACTGCAGGAGCACGACGCGGTCCGAGGGCGTGGCCGACTCGCCCTTGGCGATCGTGAGCAGGAGCGCCCGGCTTATCCCCCTGACCGGATGCCACGCCGCCGAGTGCGCGGCCGGCCCGCCGGGGAACGGCCTCGGGATCGAAGCGACGCCCGCGCCCGCCGATGGGGCCGTCACTCCCACGGACAGGGCCACCCCCAGCGACACGACCACCCCCAAGGCCAGGCCCGCCCGCAGGGGCAGGCCCGCCCGCAGTGGCAGACGCACTCCCGGAGGCAGGACCGCTCCCGGAGGCAGGGCCGTGCAGGTCAGGACGGTGAAGAGGCGTCGCATGTGAATCCCCCGATTTCGCATGGCGTGGAACGGTAACCCACCTTCCGCGTACGCAGTCGCCGATCAAGCGCCCGACCTTGATCGAAGAGCGGAGTTAGACGTACCAGGTATCTCTCCGGTTCCACCGGTTTCATAACAAGCCGGTAACGGACCTCCATTTTTGTCCGCTTTGGGACCTAGTGACCAAGATCGCCGGAGTACGGTCTGTGCTGTCTCTTTACGTACGCGTGGGACCTTCCCGGGCATCCCATGACAAAGAAGGAGCTCAATGAACACCCGAGCAAAGCGCCTCATCCTCCCTGTCGGTGGTGCGATCGTCGCCACCAGCATGATCGGCGCGACCCTCACCACCGCCGCCAGCGCGCAGGCCAAACCGACTCCCCTCAAGTCGGGCTCGCTGGCCAACGGGACCGACGCGAAGGCCATCGCGGGGTCCTGGACGCCCACCAAGCTCAAGGCGGCGAAGAGCTACCTCGAGGACTCCTCGCTCTCCGGCAAGTTGAAGAAGAGCACGAGCAAGGCCTCCGCCGACGGCAAGGCCGGCTCGATCGCGCCGACCGGCGCCGGAGGCAAGACCGCCGGCATGTCGAAGAACGTCAACCTCCCCACGAATGTGGGCAAGGTGTTCTTCCAGGTCGACGGCAAGCCGTACTGGTGCTCCGGCACCTCGGTGCAGTCGAAGTACCGCAACCTCGTCGCCACGGCGGGCCACTGCGTGTACGACACCGACAAGAACACCTACGTCGACAACTTCGTCTTCATCCCCGGTTACTACCAGGGCAAGGCGCCGTGGGGCATCTACGTCGGCGCGAAGGTCAACCTCCACGACGACTTCACGGTCTACGAGGACTACGACTACGACTATGCCTTCGTCAACGTGTACAACGGCGTCAAGCAGACCGGCGAGAAGATCGTCGCCAAGAACGAGTACGACGCGTACAAGGGTCCCAAGTGGGCCAAGGACGAAGAGATCACCAAGGACGAGTACCAGAAGAAGGTCGACGAGAAGGGCGGCGAGACCGCCGACGCCTGGTCGAAGTCCACTGGTTCTGAGACCGTCCTCCCGTGGGGCACCGCCGGCGGCCAGCGCGTCGTCAAGGAGGTCACCAAGGACGAGTACGACAAGGCTCCCGCGGCCGACGCCAAGGTGAACTACGCCAAGGCGCCGGGCAAGACCGCCACGGAGATCGTGGACGAGGTCACGTACAACAAGTACACCGGCCCCGGCTACAAGAAGATCGTCGACTCGGCCTACACCATCACCCACTACTACGTGAAGTACTGGGTGAAGAAGACCACCACGGTCAAGTACTACAAGACGGTCTTCCACATCAAGACGTTCGTGGACGCCGGCCGTCTCGGCGACAACGTCGGTGGCCAGGGCTTCACCTGGAACCGGAGCACGAAGGCGAAGCAGTTCAGCTTCGGCTACCCGACCGCCGCGCACCTCGACGGCAACAAGGCCTACACCGGCGAGACGATGAAGTGGTGCTACGGCCAGACAGCCGCCGCTCCCGCCGTCGCCAAGTACAAGGCCGAGGAGCAGCTCGCCATCAAGTGCGCCTTCACCCCGGGCGCCACCGGCGGCCCGTTCCTGATCGTGTACAAGAGCAGCACGCGTACCGGTTACCTCAACGGTGTCGTCAGCCTGACCCTGGACACCGACGGCAACGGCCGCTACGACCACATCACCACGCCGTACTTCAACAGCGACACCTACGGCATCTACAAGTACGCCGCCAACCTGTGGACCGGGAAGCTTACGACCAGCTGACGAATGCCGCGGCAGGGTAGGGGGCCCGAGGGCGGGTCCGAGCGCATGCGCAAGGTGATCAACAAGATGGTCACCGAGGAAGACCTGATCCGCACCGTCACCACGGCGTACAGCCAGG
>NZ_JBEZFH010000026.1:0-50672 GCF_040649355.1 Sphaerisporangium sp. NPDC049002
ACGCCTTGATCGGATCGAGCGACGCGGGCTCGCCGAAGGGCAGGTTCCAGCTGGCCTTGTCCAGTTCCCCCTGGGCGGCGGGGGTCGCGACGAGGAGTTCGTCGAGCTTGTGCTCGTCGACGGCCGGAGCGGTCGTCCCGCCGCTGCACGCGGCGAGCCCGAGGCTGAGCGAGACGGCAAGGGACGCCGCCACACGGATACGCATCTGATCCTCCGAACACTGCGGGAGTTTGTCCATATATGCGCCTGTACGTGGCTCTTTCGGCGCGGTAAGCGGCGACGCTACAGCACAAAACGTTTTAGTAAAAGGTTTTGGACGGCCCGATCGCGCTCTACTCTGTCCCTATGCCGGACCAGGAATCCCGAGTGGCGCGCGCGACGATCAGAGACGTCGCCCGCGAGGCGGGCGTCTCCGTCACGACGGTGTCCCACGCGCTGAACGGCAAGGGGACCGCGTCGGAGGCCACGCGGCAGCGCGTCCTCGCCGTCGCCGACCGCCTGGCCTACCGCGCCCATCCCATGGCCCGCGGCCTGCGCCGGGGGCGCACCGGCGTGCTGGCCCTCGACATGCGCCCGCTCGACGCCATCGGGTCGTACCTGCCGGTGGGCGTCGACTACTTCGTGCGCTTCGCCGGCGCGGCGGCGGTGACCGCCCTGGACCACGGCCTCGGGCTCATGCTCGTGCCCGACATGACCCGGGCGGACGTCCCCCAGGCCGCCCACGGCGTCGACGGCTACGTCATCGGCGACCCGTTACGCGATGACACGGTCCTCACCCGGCTCCTTTCCGCGGCCGTGCCGGTCGTGACCGTGGGGCGCGATCCCGGGCGGCCGGGGTTCACCGACTGGGTCGGCCCCGACGACACGGTGGAGACCGAGCGCATGCTCGACCTGCTGGCGGCGCGCGGCGCGCGGGACATCGCCCTGCTGGCCGGCACCGACGACAACGCGTGGAACGTCGACTCCGAAAGGGCCTACCGCGCCTGGGCGCGGCGCCGCCGGATGCCGGCGAGGGTGCTGCACGTCCCCGAGGCGGCGGGCGAGGAGGGCGGGCTCGACGCGGCCCGGCGGCTGCTGACGGGCAAACGGAGGCGGCCCGACGCGATCTACTGCCAGACCGGCCGCCATGCCGCCGGAGTCCTGGCCGAGGCGCGGCGGCTGGAGGTGGCGGTGCCCGGCGACCTGCTGCTCGCGGCCGGCTCGGACGCGCAGCAGACCCGCCTGGCCCAGCCCGCGATCACCGCGCTCGACCTCGCCCCGGAGGAGACGGGCAGAGCCGCCGTCGAGCTGCTCATCGCCCGCCTCAACGGCGACGAGACCCCGGGGCCGGTCGTCGTCCCCGCGCAACTGCACGTACGGGCGTCGACCGCCCGCTAGCGGGCGCCGCGTCAGGTGGGCTGGGGGAGACGTTCCCGGCGGCGGGCGCGGCGCCTGCGCAGCGCGCGGATCGCCCACCAGGCGGGCACGGCCAGCAGGACCAGCGCGACGATCACCAGCACGGGGAAGAAGACGGCGACCAGGCTCATGCCGAGCGACCCGGCGTCCTCCATGGAGCTGACGACAGGAGCGCCGACCCCGGCCGTCGAGACGTTGACGACGGGCCGGGCCGAGGCCTTCATGACGTGCACGGCGAGCGCCACGCCGATGCCGAGCACCCAGCTCACCCAGGGGTTGTGGCTCATCCAGGTGGAGTGGTCGAGCTGCGAGGCCGCCTGCGTGGCACTGAAGACCACGCCGCCCGCGGCCGGGCGCACCGCCGTCTGGATCATGTCGTTGACGTGGTCGACGACCGGCACCTTGTCGAGCACGACCTCGGCGAGCAGGAGCACGCCGATGATCGCGATCACCCAGCCGTTGGTCAGCCACGCGTAGTCCTGCGGCAGCCGTACGACGTCGGTGAAGTTGGCCAGGAGCCCGACCACGAGCAGCGGGATGTAGGCGTTGAGCCCCGCCGCCGTGGACAGCCCGAGGCCGGTCAGCGCCGCGAGCATCGCACCTCCACAGTCCTTGCGTTCTGAAGCGTCCTGAAGCGTCCCGAAGTGTCGCGACACGTTCTGACGCATCCTGACAAGGAAGACGAAGGAGCGGCTGCCCCGCGTTCCCCGGAACAATCAGGATCGGGTGATCCCGCTCACGCGTTCGACCGCCGAGGTGAACTCCTCGATCATCTCGTAGACGACCTGGCGAGCCGGTTTGACCTGGTTGAGCTGGCCGACCACCTGGCCGACGAAGTAGCTCGCCAGCTCGCGGGCGCCCGGCTCGCCGCTCTCGGCCGCCTCGGCGATGCGGGCGAGCGCGCCCTCGGCGAGCAGCATCTGCAGCGGCATCGGCAGCGCCCCCGGGCTCTCGGGGGCCTCCTCCCACTCGGTGGTCCAGGCCGACGCCAGTTGCCTGGCCGGCTTGCCCGTACGGGACCGGGAGCGCACGGTGTCGAGCGAGGTGGCGCCGAGCATCTTGCGCTTGAGGACCGGGGGCGTCTCGGCCTCCTCCGTGGTGAGCCAGACCGAGCCGCACCACACGCCCTCGGCGCCGAGGGCCATGGCCGCGGCCATCTGCCGCCCGCTCGCGATGCCGCCGGCCGCGAGCACGGGGACGGGCGCCACCGCGTCGACGACCTGGGGGACCAGCACCATCGTGGAGACCTCTCCGGTGTGACCGCCCGCCTCTGTGCCCTGGGCGACGATCAGATCGGCCCCGGCGGCCACCTGGCGCCGGGCGTGCTCCACCGTGCCGACCAGCGCGGCCACCGGGACGCCCGCGGCCCGCGCCTTGCCGGCCATGACGGGGGGCGGCGTGCCGAGCGCGCTGGCGATCAGGCCGACGGGGTGCTTGAGGGCGACGTCGATGAGCCCTGTGGCGCCCGAGTGCGTGACCCTGCGCCCGATCTCGTCGGCCTTGGCGCCGGGCGGGCCGGCCTGCCCCGCCTTGAACCTCTTGTCCGAGCTCACCCCGTACTTGGAGAACAGGTGGGCGACGAAGTCGCGGTGGACCTCGGGGATGAAGTCGAGGAGCCGGGCTCCGGGCTCGGCGACCGACCGGTCGATCTTCCCCGGCACCAGCACGTCCACGCCGTACGGCCGGCCGCGCACCTGCCTGTCGAGCCAGGAGAGCTCGCGGTCGAGCTGCTCGGGGGAGTAGGCGACCGCGCCCAGCACGCCGACCCCGCCCGCGTTGGTGACCGCCGCGACCACGTCCCGGCAGTGGCTGAACGCGAACAGAGGGAACTCGGCCCCGAACCTCTCACAGATCGGCGTCCGCATGTCGTGACCGTAGCCGCCGGGCGCGGCGCGGTCCAGATCACCGGCGGCGGCGGCGCCTGTCCAGCACCGGACAGCCAAGCACCGGACGGCCGGGTTGCGGACAGCCAAGCACGGGACAGTCCAGCGCCGGACAGCCAAGCGCCGGACAGCCAAGCACCGGACGGCCGGGTTCCGGACGGCCGGCCGGCGGGAGGGCTCAGGACGGGCACGCCCCCGGTAGGAGCGCTCCAAGGGCGCTCGGCTCACCGGCGGCGGGGGAGACGTGCCAGCCGTCCTCCGGGGAGTACCGGCGGACGATCTTCGCAGGCACGCCGGCGATGACGCAGTGGTCGGGGAACTCCCCGCGCACGACGGCGCCGCCCGCGACGACGGACTGCCTGCCGATCCGCGTGCCCGGCAGGATGATCGCGCCGGCGCCGAGCCAGGAGCCCGCGCCGATGGACACCGGGTTGTTGCGCGGCCACTGGCGGCCGATCGGCATCTCGGGATCGTCGTAGACGTGGTTCTGGTCGGTGATGTAGACGTAGGGCCCCGTGAAGACGTCGTCGCCGATGTCGATGGACTGGTGGCCCACGATGTGGCTGCCCCTGCCGATCGAGCAGCCCCCGCCGATGCGGACGATGGAGTCCGGGCCGAGGTCGACGCCCGGTCCCATCCCCGCCGAGATGGAGACGCGCTCGCCGACCAGCGTGTGGTCGCCGATCTCGATCCACGCCTCTCCGAAGATCGCTCCTTGGGGGAAGGCCAGGCAGGTACCCTCGCCGAGACGGCGGAACCGGTACCCGGCCGGAGACTTGGGGGTGACCGCGCCGGTCGCGCGGATCGCGGCCCAGACACGGTGGATCAGGCAGCCGAATATCCGGCGTAGTGCATCACGGGGTGACATAACCGGAAAAGTTACTCCGTGGTTAGGATGCTGGGAACGGACGCCCGGGGGATGTTCGGGCACTTCGCAAGCGTCCTTTGATATTCTGAGAGCCCGTGGACACGGGGTCGCCCGTCGGGACGGCCACGATCACAACGGACCACGGGAGACCCTCCTTGCGCAGCGCCGCAAACACCAAGCATCTGTTCGTCACCGGAGGCGTCGCCTCCAGTCTCGGCAAGGGGCTCACAGCCTCCAGCCTGGGGCGCCTGCTGAAGCTTCGCGGCCTGCGGGTCACCATGCAGAAGCTGGACCCCTACCTCAACGTCGACCCTGGGACGATGAACCCGTTCCAGCACGGTGAGGTGTTCGTCACAGACGACGGAGCCGAGACCGACCTCGACGTCGGCCACTACGAGCGATTCCTCGACACCGAGCTGCACGGCTCGGCCAACGTCACCACCGGCCAGGTCTACTCGAACGTCATCGCCAAAGAGCGGCGCGGCGAGTACCTCGGCGACACCGTGCAGGTGATCCCCCACATCACCAACGAGATCAAGGACCGCATCCGCGGCATGGCCGGCCCCGACGTGGACGTGGTCATCACCGAGGTCGGCGGCACCGTCGGAGACATCGAGTCGCTGCCGTTCCTGGAGGCGGTCCGCCAGGTCCGCCACGAGGTCGGCCGCGACAACGTCTTCTTCCTGCACGTCTCGCTCCTGCCCTACATCGGCCCGAGCGGCGAGCTGAAGACCAAGCCCACCCAGCACTCGGTCGCCGCCCTGCGCAGCATCGGCATCCAGCCGGACGCCATCGTCTGCCGCTCCGACCGGCCCATCACCACCTCGCTCAAGCGCAAGATCAGCCTGATGTGCGACGTCGACGAGGACGCGGTGGTCTCGGCGATCGACGCCCCCAGCATCTACGACATCCCCAAGGTGCTGCACTCCGAGGGCCTGGACGCGTACGTCATAAGGCGCCTCGGCCTGCCCTTCCGCGACGTCGACTGGCACGAGTGGGACCAGCTCCTGCGCCGGGTGCACCGCCCGGCCAAGGAGGTCACGATCGCGCTGGTCGGCAAGTACATCGACCTGCCCGACGCGTACCTGTCGGTCACCGAGGCGCTGCGCGCGGGCGGCTTCGCCTGCGACGCCCGTGTCAACATCCGCTGGGTCAAGAGCGACGACTGCGAGACCGGCGAGGGCGCCGCCCGCGAGCTCGACGGCGTCGACGGCGTGCTCGTCCCCGGCGGGTTCGGGGTCCGGGGCATCGAGGGGAAGCTCGGCGCGATCCGGCACGCCCGCGAGCGGCGGATCCCGCTGCTCGGCATCTGCCTCGGCATGCAGTGCATGGTCATCGAGGCCGCCCGCAACCTGGCCGGCGTCGAGCAGGCCAACAGCACCGAGTTCGACCCGGAGACGGCCGACCCGGTGATCTCCACCATGGCCGACCAGGAGGACGTCGTGGCGGGCGAGCGCGACATGGGCGGCACCATGCGGCTCGGCCTCTACCCCGCCAGGCTCGCCGAGGGCTCGATCGTGCGGCGGCTGTACGGCAGCGGGAGCGCCGACGAGCGCCACCGCCACCGCTACGAGGTCGGCAACGCCTACCGCGAGCGGCTGGAGGAGGTCGGCATGGTCTTCTCCGGCCTGTCTCCCGACGGCCGCCTGGTCGAGTACGCCGAGCTGGACACCGGCATCCACCCGTTCTTCGTGGGCACCCAGGCGCACCCGGAGTTCCGCTCCCGCCCGACCCGGGCGCACCCGCTGTTCAGCGGCCTCATCGAGGCCGCTCTGACGTACGCCGACGTGCGGGAGAGCGCCACCAAGGCCGGGAGGGGCGCGTGAGCGGCGGCGGGCAGGGACCCGCGGCCCTGGGGCTGACCGTGGACGACGTCCACGACGTGCCGGCGTCCTGGGAGGTCCTCGACTCCAAGGAGCGGTTCGAGGCCTACGTGATCTCGGTGCGCACCGACACCGTGCGCATGCCGAGGGACGAGGTCGCCGACCGCGACTACGTGGTCCATCCCGGCTCGGTCGCCGTGGTGGCGCTCGACGAGGAGGACCGGGTGCTCCTGCTGCGGCAGTACCGCCATCCGGTCCGCAGGATGCTGTGGGAGCTGCCGGCCGGCATCCGCGACGTCCCCGGCGAGCCGCTGGTCGACTGCGCCGCGCGCGAGCTGGCCGAGGAGGCGGGCTACCGGGCGGCCACCTGGCACACCCTGCTCGACATCTACACCTCGCCGGGGATGGCCGACGAGCGCATCCGCGTCTTCCTCGCCCGCGACCTCTCGGAGATCCCCGAAGAGGAGAACGGCTTCGTGCGGCGGCACGAGGAGGTCGACATGCCGGTTGTGTGGATACCCCTGGCAGAAGGGGTGAACAGGGCGCTGGCGGGAATGATCCACAATTCACCGGCCGTCGCGGGTATTCTCGCCGCGTACGCCGCTTTGTCGGACGGTTTCGCCGCCCTGCGTCCCGCCGACGCCGAGGAGGCCTGACAGGAGGTCCCCGTCCTGAGCCCCTACGCCGACACCGAGGCCGTGCTCGCCGGATACCTCGCCCACCTCTCGGTGGAGCGAGGGCTGGCGGCCAACACGCTCGCCTCCTACCGGCGTGACCTCAGCCGCTACCTCCGCTACCTGCGCTCGCGCGGGTGCCTGACCCTCGGCGACGTGGCCGAGGGCGACGTCCTGGCGTTCCTCACGGCCCTGCGCGAGGGCGACGAGCACCATCCCGCCCTGGTGGCCTGTTGGGCCGCCTGGGCCGTCTCGGCCGTACGCGGTCTGCACCGGTTCGCGGTGCGGGAGGGGGTCACGGCGCACGACCCCGCCCACGAGGTGCACCCTCCCAGCAGGCTGCGCCATCTCCCGAAGGCCATCGGGGTCGCCGAGGTCGAGCGGCTCATCGCCGCCGCCGGCCCGGAGGACGCGCCCCTCACCCACCGCAACCGGGCCCTGCTGGAGGTGCTGTACGGCACGGGCGCGCGGATCTCCGAGGCCGTCGGGCTCACCGTCGAGGACGTCGAGGCCGAGAACGTACGGCTGCGGGGCAAGGGCGGGCGCGCGAGGGTCGTCCCCCTCGGCAGGTTCGCCCGCGAGGCCCTCGGGGCGTACCTGGCCTGCGCGCGCCCGCTCATCTCCGCGCACGGGCGCGGCACGGCGGCCCTGTTCCTGAACGCCCGGGGCGGGCGCCTCACCCGCCAGGGCGCCTGGGAGGTGCTCCAGTCCGCCGCGGAACGTGCGGGCCTCGCCGGGGTTTCCCCGCACATGTTGCGCCATTCGTTCGCAACTCACCTCCTCGACGGGGGAGCTGACGTTAGGGTTGTCCAGGAACTGCTCGGCCATGCCTCGGTGGCGACCACCCAGGTCTACACGCTGGTCGGCGTCGACAGGCTCCGTGAGGCATATGCGGCGGCCCATTCCCGGGTTCGGCATCCAACTTCATAGCTCTAGGGCGCGTCGCCTTGCCGCATACGTGCCGACCCCATAGTGTCCGTCCGGACGGTCCGGTTCGGGGCCGTCAGGGAGGTTCAACTGGTGACTGCGACCACAGACGCTTCTATCCGGGAGGTCCCCGGTGCGCCCGACGCATCCTGGGGCGAAACCAGGAACGAGGGCATTCTGGGTCCAACCGGGCGTCCGCGCCCTGTCTTCCCTGAGCCGGTGGCCCCCACCACGCACGGCCCCGCGCGGGTCGTGGCGATGGTCAACCAGAAGGGCGGCGTCGGCAAGACCACCACGACGATCAACCTCGGGGCCTCGCTCGCCGAGTGCGGCCAGAGGGTGCTGCTGGTCGACTTCGACCCGCAGGGCGCGTTGTCGGTGGGGCTGGGCATCGACCCCCGCCCGCTGGAGTCGACCGTCTACGACCTGATCATGGAAGAGCCCGACGTCACCGCCGAGGACGTGCTCCTCAGCACCAGCGTCGAAGGCATGGACCTGCTGCCGAGCAACATATTCCTCTCCGGCGCGGAGATCAGGCTCGTCAACGAGGTGGCCAGGGAGTACGCCCTCGGGCGTTCGCTGGAGCCGCTGCTTCCCCACTACGACATCTGCCTCATCGACTGCCAGCCGTCGCTCGGCCTGCTGGCCGTCAACGCCCTGACCTGCGCGCACAGTGTGATGGTGCCGCTCGAATGCGAGTTCTTCGCGCTGCGCGGCGTCGCCCTGCTGATGGAGTCGATCACCAAGGTCCAGGAGCGGCTCAACAAGAACCTGGAGATCGACGGCATCCTGGCCACGATGTACGACCCGCGCACGCTCCACGCGCGGGAGGTCCTCGCCACGATCATGCAGGGCTTCGGCGACAAGGTGTTCCACACGGTGATCAACCGCACCGTGCGGTTCCCCGACGCCACGCTGGCCGGGGAGCCGATCACCCAGTTCGACCCGGCGTCCATGGGCGCCACCGCCTACCGCGAGCTGGCCCGTGAGGTTCTCGCCCGGTGGTCGCAGGACGACTGAGCGCCACCGCGCCCGGCGTGCGCGACAATGAGGCGGTGACCGAGCAGCCCGCGACCGGCCAGGCCAGGCCCGATGCCTTCCAGGTGCACCTGGAGGTCTTCGAGGGTCCGTTCGACCTGCTGCTCGGGCTGATCTCCAAGCACAAGCTCGACATCACCGAGGTGTCGCTGCACCAGGTGACCGACGAGTTCATCGCCCACATCCGCTCGATGGGCCCCGAATGGGACCTCGACCAGGCGAGCCACTTCCTGCTCGTCGCGGCCACCCTGCTCGACCTGAAGGCCGCCCGGCTGCTGCCCACCGGCGAGGTCGAGGACGAGGAGGACCTGGCGCTGCTGGAGGCCCGTGACCTGCTGTTCGCCCGCCTCCTGCAATATCGGGCCTACAAGGAGGTGGCGAAGGTCTTCGCCGGGCGCATGGCCGAGGAGGCGCTGCGCTTCCCCCGCGTGGTGCCGATGGAGCCCCGGTTCGCCGGCCTGCTGCCCGAGCTGGTGCTCGGCATCGGCCCCGATCGCCTGGCCCGCATCGCCGCAAGGGTCTTCACCCCGAAGCTCCCGCCCTCCGTCTCCACCGCCCACATCTATCAGCCGGTCGCCAACGTTCGCGAGCAAGCGGCTATCCTTGTGGCACGGCTCCGGCGCATGCGCACGGCCACGTTCCGGGCCCTGACCGCCGACTGTGCGGGCACCTTCGAGGTGATCGCACGCTTCCTCGCCGTCCTGGAGCTCTTCCGGGAGGCCGCGGTCTCCTTCGAGCAGATCGAGCCGCTCGGGGATCTGCACGTGACCTGGACCGGTGCCGACGACGGAGACGTCGCGGTGGCCGACGACTACGACGAGGGCTCCCCGGGCGACGAGATCCCGGAGGGCCATGAGAGCAGGCGGCGCCCACCGGGCGCCGGCGGCCAAGAGAGCGAAGATGCAGCCGATGAGTCCTGAGGACACGGGCGAGACCGCCGAGCCCGAGCCGAGCCTGCGGGCGGCTCTGGAGGCGATCCTGCTGGTGGTCGAAGAGCCGGTCGCCGAGGTCACCCTGGCCCAGGTGCTCGAACGCCCCTCGCGGGAGGTCGCCGAGGCACTGGCGGACCTGTCGGGGGAATACACCGCGCAGGGCCGTGGTTTCGATCTCCGGGAGGTCGCCGGCGGCTGGCGGTTGTACACGCGGGCCGAATGCGCCGCCCTCGTGGAGCGGTTCGTCCGTGACGGGCAGCAGACCAGGCTGACGCAGGCCGCTCTTGAGACCCTCGCGGTCGTGGCCTACCGCCAGCCGGTGAGCAGGGCGAGGGTCGCCGCCGTACGGGGCGTCAACAGCGACGGCGTCATGCGCACCCTGACGGCGCGCGGGCTGGTCGAGGAGGCCGGCACCGACCCCGAGAGCCAGGCGGTGCTCTACCGCACAAGTTCGTATTTCCTGGAGAGGCTGGGGCTGCGGAGTCTCGAAGAGCTCCCCGCGCTCGCCCCGTTCCTCCCCGACGACGTGGAAAACCTAGAGGAGCAACCGAAGTGAACAACAGGCGTGGTACCCCGTCCGGTGATGGACGCGGTCGAGGACGCGGCGGCGCCCCAGGCGGTGCCTCAGGCGCGAGGGGAGGTGCCGGGTCCCGAGGTGGCTCCGGCGGCTTCCGGGGCGCCGGAGGCCCGCGAGGAGGCGCTCAGGGCGGCTCCTGGGGAGGGTCCCGCGGCGGGAGCGACCGCCGCGACGCCTTCCGCTCCGACGAACGGCCCGGCGCCTCCGGGCGCGGCGCGTCCGAACGCGGCTCTTACGAGCGCGGCGCCTCCGAGCGCGGCGCTTCCGAGCGCGGCTCCTATGAGCGTGGCTCTTACGACCGCGGCGCGTCCGACCGCGGCTCCTACGACCGCGGCGCCTCCAGCGGTGGCGACGACCGTGGCTTCCGCCCGCGCGAGGGTTTCCGCGGCGGCTACCGCGACTCCGGAGCGGCTCCCCAGAGCTCCAGGGGACGGTTCGGCAGGCCCGGCGGCGACGACCGCCGCGGCTCCTTCCGCGACGATCGCGCGGGCTCGTCCGGCGGCGACCGCCGTGGCTCCTTCAGCGACGACCGTGGCGGTTCCGCCCGCGGTGGATCGTACGGCGGTGACCGCGCGGGTTCCTCCCGTGGCGACCGTGGCGGGTCGTTCCGCGGTGGCTCTTCCGGTGGCGATCGTCCCACCTTCTCCCGTGAGGACGACAGGGGTTCCTTCCGCGCCGGCCGGGGCGGCTCCCGCGAGCGGTACGGCAGGGACGAGACCGGCCGCGACCGTCCGGGCCGCGAGGAGGGCCGTTACCAGGGCGACTCCAGGGGCGGCTCCCGTGGGGGCTACGAGGGGCGTGACCGGCGTGACGAGGTCCAGACCATCGGGCGCGTGGAAGGTCCCTCCCGTGGCCGCTACGGGCGTCCGGAGCCGGGCCGTACGGGCGGCCAGCCTGGCCGTTCCGGTGGACAGCCTGGCCGTACGGGCGGCCAGTCCGGTCGTACGGGCGGACAGGCGGGCCGTCCGGGTGGCCTGACCGGTCGCGGCGGAGCTCCGGCGGGCCGGGGCAAGGCGACGCGCGGTGGAGCCCCCGCGGGCGGAGGCTTCGCGGGGCGCGGCCAGGCGGACCGTCCCGAGCGTGCGGGCGCGTTCAAGACCTCCCGCCAGCCGCTGCGCGACCCCGACTTCTTCCCGTCCGACTACGTCGACGAGCGCGACACCACCGAGGTGCCCGACGGCATCCGCCTGCAGAAGGTGCTCGCCCAGGCCGGCGTGGCGGCTCGCCGCACGTGCGAGGAGATGATCGGCGAGGGCCGCGTCACCGTGGACGGCCAGGTCGTGCGGAGGTTCGGCGCCCGGGTCGACCCCGCCAAGCAGATCATCCATGTCGACGGCAAGCGCATCCCGACCGCGCCCGACCTCGTCTACTTCGCGATCAACAAGCCGATCGGCGTCGTCAGCACGATGTCCGACCCCGAGGGGCGTCCCGCCCTGTCCGACTACGTGGCCGACCGCACCGAGCGGCTGTTCCACGTCGGGCGTCTCGACACCGAGACCGAGGGCCTGATCATCCTGACCAACGACGGCGAGCTGGCCCACCGGCTCACCCACCCCAGCTTCGGCGTGCAGAAGAAATACTGGGCCAAGGTGCCGGGGCCGATCCCGCGTGACCTCGCCCGCAGGCTCAAGAGCGGTGTCGAGCTGGAGGACGGCGTCGCCAAGGCCGACGACTTCAAGATCGTCCAGGAGCACGGCCAGCAGGCGCTGGTCGAGATCGTGCTCCACGAGGGCCGCAAGCACGTCGTCCGCCGGATGCTGGAGCAGGAAGGTCACAACGTGATCGACCTGGCCCGCATCGAGTTCGGGCCGGTCAAGCTGGGCCGGCTCAAGCCGGGCACGGTGCGGTCGCTCACGCTCAAGGAGGTCGGCGACCTTTACGCCGTCGTGGGAATGTAATCTGTCCGGAAAGCAGGGCCTGGCCGGGCGGCAGTGAGAAGGGGATGACATGGTGCGGGCCATCCGGGGTGCCACCCAGATCGACTCCAACGACCGGGAGGCGATCCTCGTCGCGGTGACCGAGCTGGTCAGCGAGGTCATGGAGCGTAACCGCCTGACCACCGCCGAGGTGATCAGCGTGATCTTCACGGCCACGCCCGACCTCACCGCGGAGTTCCCCGCGCTCGCCGCCCGTAAGCTCGGCTTCCACGACGTGCCGCTGATCTGCGCGAGCGAGATCGACGTCCCGGGCGCGCTGCCGCGCGTGGTGCGCCTGATGGCCCACGTGGAGACCGACCGGCCCCGCCACGAGATCCAGCACGTGTACCTCCGCGGGGCCGTCGCCCTGAGAGTGGACATCGCCCAGTGAGCGACGAACCGACCGGCATCCGGAGCGTCCTGGTCGTCGGCACCGGCCTGATCGGCACCTCCGTCGCCCTCGCCCTGCGGGGGCACGGGGTCACGGTCAAGCTCGCCGACCAGGACCCCCGGGCCGTCGTGCTGGCGCGGGAGCTCGGGGCGGGTGAAGAGTGGGCGCCAGGCGGCGAGCGCGTCGATCTCGCCGTGGTCGCCGTGCCGCCCCAGTTCGTGGCGCAGTGGCTGCTCGACCTGCAGAAGACCGAGGCTGCCCGGTTCTACACCGACGTGGCCAGCGTCAAGGCGCTGCCCATCGCCCAGGCGGCCGAGCTCGGCTGCGACATGAGCACCTACGTCGCGGGGCACCCGCTCGCCGGTCGCGAACGGTCCGGCCCGGCCGCGGCGCGCCCCGACGTGTTCCTCGGCCGCCCCTGGGCGTACTGCCCGGGGCCTGAGACCTCGGCGCGGGCCGTCGAGGCCGTCCTGTCCCTGATCAAGCTGTGCGGGGGGAACGCCGTCCAGGTGGATCCCGTCGCCCACGACGAGGCGGTCGCCCTGGTCTCGCACGCCCCGCATGTGGCGGCGGCGGCCATGGCGGCCCGCCTGGCCGAGGCCTCCGACACCGCGCTCGGCCTCGCCGGGCCGGGGGTGCGCGACGTCACCCGCGTCGCCGGGGGAGACCCGGGCATGTGGACCGTCATCCTGTCGGGCAACGCCCGCCCGGTGGCCGAGATCCTGGAGGCGGTCGCCACCGATCTGTCGGCCGCAGCGGCGGCCCTGCGCGCCGTGTCCGTCGACGACGGCGCCGCCATCGGCGGGGTCACCGAGCTGCTCAGGCGGGGCAACACCGGCCAGAGCCGGATCCCCGGCAAGCACGGCGGCCCCCCTGGGTCGTACGCGGTGGTCCAGGTCCTCGTCGGCGACCGTCCGGGCGAGCTTGCCCGCCTGTTCCAGGCGGCCAAGGACGCCGGGGTCAACATCGAGGACGTCCGCCTGGAGCACGCCCCCGGGCTGCTCCTGGGCGCCGCCGAGCTGTCCGTCGAGCCCGAGTCGGCCGAGGTTCTGGCCACGGCCCTCCGCGAGCACGGATGGCACGTCCCGTAGGGGCGACGATGCCCGGGTGGTGGACGTTTCCCGGTAACCTCTTTGCGGACAACTCAATCGGGACGCAGAGGGAGATGCCGTGACCGCACTGGTCGTCGCCATGGACGGCCCTTCGGGGTCGGGCAAGTCGAGCGCCTCGCGCGGCGTGGCGCGCGCGCTGGGGTTCCGCTATCTGGACACCGGGGCGATGTACCGCGCGATCACGTGGTGGATGCTGGAGCACGGCGTCGATCCGGCCGACCCGGCGGCGCTCGCCGACCGGGCCGCCGAGCCCGTGCTCGTCATCGGCACCGACCCCGACGCTCCCGGCGTCACCGTCGACGGCGTCGACGTGGCGGTCCAGATCCGCACCCACGAGGTCACCTCCGCGGTCTCCGCGGTCAGTGCCGTCCCCGAGGTCCGCAGCCGGCTGGTCGCCGAGCAGCGCGCCATCATCGGTGAGGGCGATATCGTTGTCGAGGGCCGTGACATCGGCACGGTCGTGGCCCCCGCAGCGCCGGTCAAGGTCTACCTCACCGCGAGCCCCGAGGCCCGCGCCCGGCGCCGCACCGCCGAGCTGACCGGCACGACGGTCGCGGCGCAGCAGGCCGAGATGGCCCGCCGTGACACCCTGGACTCGACGCGTAAGGCCGATCCTCTGGTGATGGCGGCCGACGCGATCGAGCTCGACACCACGGAGCTCAACCTCGAAGAGGTCGTCTCCGAGGTCCTGAGACTTGTGAAAGAGCGCACCTGACCGGTGACGCCGTGCGGCGGGCGCAGGACGTCCCGTCCCGCCGAGCCGCTGGAGAAGAGTGAGCACAAATGGAAACGGACGTGACGTGACGGGGGAGTACGGCGACGAGGGCGGCTGGATCGAGGCCCATATCGCGGAGTTCGAGGACGACGGCGTCGCCACCGAGGAGGAGCCGGACTTCGGTCCGCTCCCTGTGGTGGCCGTGGTCGGGCGTCCCAACGTGGGCAAGTCCACGCTGGTCAACCGCATCATCGGCCGCCGCGAGGCGGTCGTGGAGGACGTGCCGGGCGTGACCCGCGACCGCGTGACGTACGAGGGCACCTGGCGAGGCCGCAGGTTCACCATCGTCGACACCGGCGGGTGGGATCCCGATGCCACCGGCATGGCCCTGCGCATCGCCGAGCAGGCGCAGATCGCGGTCGAGCTGGCCGACGTGATCCTTTTCGTCGTGGACGCGACGGTCGGGGTCACCGACGCCGACGAGACTGTGGCCGCGGTGCTCCGGCGCTCGGGCAAGCCCCTCGTGCTGGCCGCCAACAAGGTCGACGACCAGCGCATGGAGCTGGAGGCCACGTCGCTGTGGTCGCTCGGGCTGGGCGAGCCGCAGCCGGTCTCGGCCCTGCACGGCCGTTCCAGCGGTGACCTGCTCGACATCCTGCTGGACGCCATGCCGGAGGCGCCGCCGCAGCGCTTCGGCGCCGAGCGGGGCCCCCGGCGCATCGCCCTGGTCGGCAAGCCCAACGTCGGCAAGTCCTCCCTGCTGAACAAGCTGGCGGGCGAGGAGCGGGTGCTGGTCGACCCGATGGCCGGCACCACCCGCGACCCGGTCGACGAGCTGATCCAGCTCGGCGGCAAGCCCTGGCGCTTCGTCGACACCGCGGGCATCAGGCGCCGCGAGCGAGAGCTCCAGGGGGCCGACTTCTACGCGGGCATGCGCACCAAGGCCGCCCTGGAGCGGTCCGAGGTCGCCGTGGTGCTCATCGACGCCTCCGACGTGCTCACCGAGCAGGACCTGCGCATCATCAGCATGGTGATCGAGTCGGGCCGTTCGATGGTGGTCGCGTTCAACAAGTGGGACCTGGTCGACGAGGACCGGCGCTACTACCTGGAGAAGGAGATCGACCGCCAGCTCGTCCGCGTCCCGTGGGCACTGCGCGTCAACATCTCCGCCAAGACCGGGCGGCACGTCGAAAGGCTCGTCCCGGCGATCGAGCGCGCTCTGGAATCCTGGAGCACGCGCGTGTCCACGGGCCGGTTGAACACCTTCCTGTCGGAGCTGGTGGCGGCCACGCCCCCGCCGGTCCGCAGCGGCAAGCAGCCGAAGATCCTCTTCGCCACCCAGGCGTCGACCGAGCCGCCCAAGTTCGTGCTGTTCACCTCGGGCTTCCTTGAGGAGACCTACCGCCGCTTCATCGAGCGCCGCATCCGCGAGGAGTTCGGCTTCGCCGGCTCCCCGGTCGAGGTGACCATGCGCATCCGCGAGAAGCGCGGAGCCCCCAAGAAGAAGTGACCACCCTCGACGACCCGCCGCGGGACCCCATGGCTGCTCCATGGGGTCCCGCGGCGTTTCGGGACGCTTCGGAGTCCCGTCGGGTGTGAGGGGTGGTCGACGGCTCCCGCCTACCCAGCGCTCTCGGCGGAGCGGCGGGGGAGGGCGAGGGCCGTCAGGGCGGCGATGCCGCACAGGACGGCGGTCAGCAGGAAGATCTCGGTGTACTCCGTGTGCAGGGCCTCGCTGACCTTGGCGGTGTACGCGGCGAGGCGCCGGGCGTACTCCGCGGGCTCGACGCCGAACGGCAGCGGAGTGTCCAGGTGCGCGGTAAGCGACTGGAAGCGGTGGAAGCCCCACGCCGAGAGCCCGGCGACGCCGAGCAGCATGCCCATCATGCGGGCCACGACGACCGCGGCCGAGGCCACCCCGTGCCGTCCCGCGGGGGTCACGCGGAGCACCGCCGAGGAGATCGGGGCGATCACCGCGCCGAGCCCGAGACCGGCGATGACCAGGTCGACGTCGACCCGGGGGAGCCCGAGGGGGTACTCCGCGGCGGCCAGGCCGACGGGCCATCGCGAGATCAGCGCGTAGCCGGCGCAGGCCACGACCAGTCCGGCCACGGCGACGACGCGCTCGCCGTACCGGCGGGCCAGCACGCCTCCGGCCAGCGCCGCGACGGCGAGTGCCACCAGGAACCTCGACAGCACCAGTGCCCCGCCCACGGTGTCCTTGCCGAGCAGCGTCTGCGCCGTGAGCTGCACGTCCACCAGCGTGACGAGCAGCGCGGCACCGGTCAGGGAGCTCGCCGCGAGCGAGGCGAAGAACGGGCCACGCCGCACGCCCGACATGTCCAGCAGGCGGGTCGTCGAGCGCAGCTCCCACACGACGAACAGCGCGGCGGCGACCACCCCGGCGGCGATGGCCGGCACGCCCCAGGAGGGCAGGACCGCCTTGTCCGGCTCGGGGTTGTACAGCCCGGCCACGAGCAGGCCGAGCGCCAGCGCGAGCAGCAGCCCGCCCACGACGTCGACGCGCGCCCGGGGGCCGGTCCTGGCGGCAGGGGGAGGCACCGTGCGGTGGACGGCGATCGCCGCGAGGAGGGCGAGCGGGAGGTTCACCCAGAAGATCCCGCGCCATCCGACCAGGGCGGCGAGCCCAGCGCCGTACAGCGGGCCCAGAACGCTTCCCAGCTCCTGTGCGGCCCCGACCGCTCCGAGGGCCACCGGGCGGGCGTGCTCGTCCCACAGGTCGCCGACCAGGGCCATGGTGATCGGCAGCAGCGCCCCGCCGGCGATCCCCTGGAGCGTACGGCCGGCCGTCAGCATCGGGATCGACCCGGCGAGCGCCGTCACCGCCGAGCCCGCCGCGAACCCGGCCAGGCACGCGTGGATCAGCGGGCGCCGCCCGTACCGGTCGGAGAGCTGCCCGAGCAGGGGCATCGCCGCGATGTAGCCGAGCAGGAAGCCGGTGACGACCGGTGTCGCCCGTTCGAGATGGTTGAGCGGCACCCCCACGTCCTTGGCGATGTCGATCAGGACGGTGACGACGACGTACGCGTCCAGCGCGGCCAGCAGCACGGCGGTGCCCCCGACGCCCAGTGCCACCCGGCGGGTGGCGCCGGGACCGGGCGCGGACGGCCCGGCGGACGTGGTTCCCGCGACGGGATGGGACGGGGTGGTCACAGGCTCACCTCGCCGGCTCGGAAGGACGTGGGCGGTGATCGTGGTGGGGCGGCGCCGGCTCGCTCCGGCGGTCATCGAGACGGGAAGGGGTGGTCATCGGGTCACTTCGGCGGGGCGGTGATCGTGACCGGGGCGTCGTAGTCGCTGAAGGTGACGACGACCGTGCCCGCGTTGGTGCCGCCGCCTATGGGCAGGCCCGCCTTGAGCAGGCGGTTCGTCGCCTTGTCGATCCACACCTGGCCGTTCACCCCCTGGTTCACGCCCGGCACCAGCGTGGCGATGGCCTGCTGCGACAGGTTCACCGCGACCCGGTAGGCGTCCGCGCCGCCGATCTGCTCCTCGGCCTCGGCCCTCGGGTCGGACGCGGTGGCGAGCAGGTGCGCGACCCCCTTGTCGGGGTTGAGGATGGCCGACGGGTCGTAGATGCCGGCCAGTTCCTCGCGGGTCATCGTCTGGTATCCGCCGGTGGGACCCTTGAAGTACACGGTGTCGCCCGTGAGGACGAAGTCGAGCTCCTGAAGGTTACCGAGGACGTCGATCTGGAGCGTGCCCTTGGCGTCAGCCTCCCTGGTCAAGGAGCCCTCGGCGTGCTTGACCGGGACGGGAGGCTTGCCTTCGGTCGCGATCGTGAAGGCGACGGTCCGCACCGACCGCATCGCCTCCGAGGATTTCCTGACGAGATCCTGCCCGCTGGGCAAGGCGGCGGCGTCCGGAGACGAGGCGCACGCGGCGACCAGGCACAACGACAGGAGGAACTGCGCCACGATCCACGGCGCACGGGCACCGGGCACGCGCGGACGGGGCGACCAATAGGTGAGCGACCTTTTCGACACAGCCCGGATGCTAGCGATCGGGGGCCTGACGACAGCGGTTTTCGCAGGTATCGGTTTGGGGTCGCCCCTGGCCCGCCCGCCGTCCGGGGTGGGGCGGGCAGGCGGGTCAGGGGCGGTGGGCATGGCCTCGGCCTGGTGGGCCGGCGGGTGAGCCCGGGGCGGTCAGCGGGACTCGTGCCGGAGCTGGCAGGCCATGCAGTACCGGCTGAGCGGCCTGATCTTCAACCGGTCGAACGGGATGCCCGACCCGCAGCCGGCGCACCGGCCGTAGGTTCCGTCGTCCACCTTGTCCAGGCTGCGCCGGATCTCCGCGATGACGCGGCCGGTGGCGGCGATGTCGGCGAGCACCTCCTGCCGCGAGATGTCCTGCACGTCGCCGTTCTCGATCGAGCCCTTCAGATCGCTCAGCTGGGTGGTCCGCCACACCAGTTGCGTCTCCATCTCCTCCCGGAGAACGCGGACCTGCAGCCGGCTGAGCCGGGTCCTCTCCTCGTCGGCCTTCATGGTTCCTGACCCCTTTCGGGAAGGTCGTACCGCTGAGGGAAGCCCGTCGAGGGCGGCCTGACGACCGGTGCTCGCGTGGCCGCCGGTGGCCTTCATGCCGTCGACCGAGTGCGTTCGGCGTCGGCACAGGCGGCGCACCGCTGCTCATGCGGAGCGCGCAACAGCTCCTTCAGCGGGATGAACGCTCCACACTGCTTGCAGGTGCCGTAAAGCCCTCGGTCCATCCGCTCGATCGCGGACTCGATCTCGATGACGTGCAGGCGTACCTGCCGGAGGGACCCACCCGCACCGTCCCCGGAGCCGCCGTGATCGTACAGGGCCTTCCCGGACCCGCTCGGGGCCTTTCCCAAGTCGCTCGGCGCGTTTCCGGAGCCGCTCGGGGCGTTTCCGGAGCCGCCGGGTGCGCCTCCGGGGGCCGAGGCGAAGGTTCCCCTGTGCCCGGCCCGCTGCTCGCTGAGCCGGTGGAGCTCGGCTCTGGCCACGACGAGCCGTTCCTCCAGCAGTTGGCGGAGTTCCTCCAGCCGGGTGACGTGCCGCTGGTAGTCCTCCATGAGGCTGTGCACTGACTTGATCTCGGCCATGACGGCATGACTCCTCACTCGATGGGTGGGCGGCGCCCGCCCGCGCGGGGCCTGACGAGGCCCCGCGCGCGGCACGGCGCGAGCCGGGGTATGGGTGCGGACCTCGCGTGACCACGCGGGCCCGTAGGACTTTCACGATGAGCCGGAGCCCGGAGCCCGGAGCCCGGAGCCCGGTAGCCGGAACCCGGAACCCGGTACCGGGGCTCAGGGCTGGACGCGGCCTTTCCTGCACCGCCGTACGGCCTCACCGGGTCTGGGCGCGGTCTTCCCGCCGTACACCTGATCGGGTACGGGGTGACTCATGCGCCTACGCGCGCCCAGCCCCGGCCCACGGCCGGAGCGTCGGTGCGCTGCCGCGCATCGAGCTACGGGCACGCGGTCGGCAGGTCGCGCCGTGCGTGTCCGTGCATATCCGGGGTGTCCGGGCGCGTGCGGGCGTATCCGGGGCGTGTCCGCAAGGACGAGTCCGTGGTCGCGGATCCGGCTGGGCCGTGTGACTGGGCCGTGTGAGCGGAAGAACCGGCTCCGGCTAGGCCTGGGGCGGGCTGCGGGAGCCCGCGGTGCGATGAGCCGTCTGCTGGGGACTGCGGATCGCGCCCGGATCGGGCCACACGGGGACGAGGAGCGACGCGGGTGCGCCCGCATCGGGCGCCGGCGCCTGGCGAAGCCAGTGGGCGGGCGGGTGCTCCAGGCCGGGGTACGACATCGGCGGCGTGGTCGATGTCTCCACGATCCAGCCCGTGGGCGCCCACACGTCGGTGGCGACGCCGGAAGGCTCGGCACCGGGGTCGTTCTCGTACCAGGCCGGGGTGGAGGCGACGAGGGCCAGGGCAAGCAGGAGCAGGCCCACCACCGATGTGAAGGCGGTGGACCCGTGCGCGCTACGCCCCCAGGTCGCCATGGAGCCGACCATAGCCCAGCCCGCGGAAAAGAGCACATGCCCGCTCTACTGCCCGATGAGCCCCCGTGAACCACCGCTACGGAAGCCCCCACCGGGTACGGCTTCACAGCCGGGTTCTCCGGACGTACCGGGTGGGCCGCAGTTTCTGGGCATACCGGGTGGGCTGCGGTTCCTGGACGTACCGGGAGGGCCGCGGTTCCTGGGCATACCGGGTGGGCCGCGGTTTCTGGACGTACCGGGTACGGTGAACCCCAATCGGGAGAGGAGGGGCCGTGCGGAGAAGATCGCCCGTCGCGTTGCTCCTGCTGCTGTTCTCGATCTTCCTGGTCGCCGGCGGGACTCCAGCCGCCGCTCTCGCCGCTCCCGCGCGGCACCACCCAGGCACCGCCCTCGCCCACCTCCAGCTCACCGAGCCCGCGCATTCGCCGGTCGCCGCTCTCACCCACCCCCAGTTCGCCACTCCCGCGCACCCCGAGGCCGCCGTTTCCGGGGGTGCTGAGGCTGCCGCGACTTCGCCGGTTCCGCAGGGCCCCGAGGTGCGGCAGGTCCTGCCCGCCGGGACCGGGGCCGATTTCCGGTCGGGGGCCGGGGGGCAGGCTCCGCACGGTGGGCTCGCCGCCGTCCCCGCCGCTTCGCGGCACCACGGCACGCGCTCGGTCGCGGCGGTCGCGGCGGACCGCGACCAAGCGCCCGTACAGCCGGGTCACACGGTTCGCCCGGCGCGGGCGCCACCCTCCACAGCGCTCTGACGCATCCCCCATCTCGACAAGCCTGTGGAGGCTTCCCATGTCACGTGCGCCCAGGTGGCGTGCGGTGATGGCGCTCGCCGTCATCGCGATCTCCCTGCTGCCGGTCCTGACCATGGCCCCGCGCCTCGGCCTGGACCTTCGCGGCGGTACTCAGCTCGTCTTCGAGACGAAGGACTCCCCGACGGTCAAGGCGGACGCCGCCGCCGCCGACCGTGCCCTCGATGTGCTCCGGCGCCGGGCGGACGCGCTCGGCGTCGTCGACCCCACCCTCGTACGGTCCGGAGAGAAGCGGATCATCGCCGAGCTGCCCGGCGTGCTCGATCCGCGCAAGGCCGCCGAGGTCATCGGCAGGACCGCACAGCTCATGTTCCATCCGGTGCTCGGCGTGGCCGAGGCCGGCGATCCCGGTGCCAAGGCGGACAAATCAGGTGAGCGGCTCCGCCTCGGTCCGCCCGCCGTCAGCGGTGAGGGCGTGACGGACGCCGTCGCGCGCAGCGACCCCCAGCAGGGCTGGGCTGGTTCGTCACCGTCGAGTTCCGCGAGGCGGGTGCGTGGCAGCGGCTGACCGGGGCGGCGGCCTGCGAGCCGGCCGGCGACCCCCGGCGCAGGGTGGCGATCGTGCTGGACGACGAGATCATCTCCTCGCCCCAGGTGGACCCGTCCGTGCCGTGCCGAACGGGTATTCCAGGCGGTTCCACGCAGATCTCCGGCTCCTTCACGCCTGAGGAGGCGCGAGACCTGGCCGTACTGATCAAGGGCGGCGCGCTGCCCGTACCGCTCGACCTCGTCGAGCAGCGCACGGTCGGCCCGACGCTCGGCGCGGAGGCGATCGAGGCCAGCGCCAAGGCCGCGATCGTCGGCGTGGCACTCACCGCGCTGTTCGTCGTCGTGGTCTACCGGCTGGTGGGCCTGCTCGCCGCGATCGCGCTGGGCGCCTACGGCCTCATCTCGTACGCCGCGCTGGTCGCGCTCGGCGCCACGCTGACCCTGCCCGGCCTGGCGGGGTTCGTCCTGGCGATCGGCATGGCCGTGGACGCCAACGTGCTGGTGTTCGAGCGCGCCAGGGAGGAGTACGGCCAGGCCCCAGGGCGCGGCCTCAGGTACGCCCTGGACCGAGGTTTCAAGAACGCCTGGAGCGCGATCGCGGACTCCAACATCACCACTCTGCTGGCCGCCGGCCTGCTGATCTGGCTGGCCTCGGGACCGGTCAAGGGCTTCGGCGTGACACTGGCCATCGGCGTGCTCGCCTCGCTGGTCTCGGCGATGCTGATCACGCGGGCCCTGACCCAGGTGGTCATCGGCAGGATCGGCCCCCGGATCTCCGGCCTCGGCTCGACGGGGCGCGTCAGGGCCTGGCTCGCCGCCCGCAAGCCGGACCTGATGGCCGGAGGGCGGGTCTGGCTGGCCATCGCGGGCGTGGTGCTCGTGGCTGCGTCCGCCGGGCTGTTCACCCGTGGCCTGAACTTCGGCGTCGAGTTCACCGGCGGGCGGATCGTGGAGTACGCCACGTCCGGGCAGGTCAGCCCGGACGTGGCCAGACAGGTGGTGCGGGACGCGGGCTTCGGCTCGGCGGTCGTGCAGACGTCCGGCGACGCGATCTCCGTACGTACCGGGCAGATCAGCGCCGAGGACGTGGCCCGCATCGAGAGCGCGATCGAGGCGAAGGCGGGCGAGGTGACCAAGCGGCGTGACGAGCTGATCGGCCCGAGCCTCGGCGCGGAACTGCGCCGAGACGCGCTCATCGCCCTCGGCGTGGCGCTGGCGGCCCAGTTGCTGTACCTGGCGATCAGGTTCAGGTGGACGTTCGGGGCGGCGGCCGTGCTGGCGCTCGTCGTGGACGGGGCCGTGGTCCTCGGCGCGTTCGCCTGGCTGGGCAAGCCGGTCGACGGCGTCTTCCTGGCCGCGATGCTCACCGTCATCGGGTACTCGGTGAACGACAAGGTCGTCGTCTTCGACCGGGTACGGGAGCTGTGGGCGGGGCGGCGTACGGCACGGTTCGCCGAGGTGGTGAACGACGCGATCCTGCAGACCGTGCCGCGCACGGTGAACACGGGCATCGGGGCGCTGTTCATCCTCACGGCGCTGGCGGTGTTCGGAGGCGACTCGCTGAGGGACTTCGCGATCGCGCTGCTCATCGGCATCGTGGCCGGCACGCTGTCCTCGGCGTTCGTGGCCGGGCCCGGCGCGGTCGAACTGGAGAGGTTCAGCCGGCGACCGCCTCCCCGGCCCGCCGATCGGCGCGCGCCCCGGCGCCGGGAAGGGTCGGGCGCCGTGGTCTGAGCCGGGAAGGTCCGTTCACCCCCCCCCCCCGTCGGAGCCCCCGGCTAGGCGCGTTCTTCGGCGCGGAGCCTGAGCAGGTGGGAGACGACGGGGGCGTAGGCGGCCTCCAGGGCCTCGATCAGCTCGGGGGCCAGGCGGTCGATGAAGTGGTAGCGGACGTTGGCGACGTGCATGGGCGCGACCCGCTGGATGGTGTCCCACCCGTGCTCGGTCAGCACCGCGAACGTGCCTCTCCGATCATCGGGGCAGCTCTCGCGGCGGACCAGGGAGGCGGCCTCCATGCGAGCGATCTGGTGGGACAGGCGGCTTCTGGACTGGATCGTCGCCTCGGCCAGGTCGCTCATGCGCATCCGGTGGCGGGAGTTCTCGGAGAGGTTGACCAGGATCTCGTAGTCGTTCACCGACAGCCCGAACTCCTGCAGCTCGCGGTCGAGCCGGTGTTCGAGGAGCTTGTGCGCGGAGAGGTGGGCACGCCAGGCTCGTTGCTCTCCGCCGCTCAGCCAGTTGGGGTCGAGGTCATCGGATTCCGCCGTGCTCATGGAGGTGAATCTATCTCCCTCAAGCGCGAACCAGGCGCATGTCCCCCGACCGAATGCGGTGACAGCTGCGATCTGTCCGGGGATCAAACTTTCCCGTCCACTGCCGATAGGAAGCGCGGGACAGGGGAAGACGGGCGAGATGAGCGACAAGGCGGAGCCGGACGAGGGCAGTGAGAGTTTCCTCACCGTACTGGTGGCGGCCGGGGTCAACCTCGCGATCGCGGTGGCGAAGCTGGTGGCCGGGCTCATCAGTGGTTCCTCCGCGATGCTCTCGGAGGCGGCGCACTCCGCCGCCGACACGGTGACCGAGGTCCTCCTGCTGATCGCGGTACGGCGGGGCGAGCACCCCGCCGACCGCCGGCACCCCTTCGGCTACGGCAAGGCGGGGTTCTTCTGGGCGCTCATGGCGGCGGGCGCGACGCTGGTGATCGGAGCCGGGTTCTCGATCACCCATGGGGTGCAGACGATCTGGAAGGGGGAGGAACTGGGAGACCTCCGCGTCTCCTACGTCGTCCTCGCGGTGTCCTTCGTGCTGGAGGGCATCTCGTTCTTCAGGGCCTTGCACCAGGTGCGCGGCGCGGCCAGGCGGTGGAGCGTGAGCCCTCAGCGGTACGTCGCGCACACCTCCGACACCGCGGTCAAGGCGGTGGTCTTCGAGGACTCGGCGGCCCTGGCCGGGATCGTCGTCGCCGCGCTCGGCCTCCTCGGCTTCCAGCTCACCGGCTCGCCGGTGTGGGACGGCGCGGCGTCCGTGGTGATCGGCCTGCTGCTGCTCGGCGTGGCCATGCACCTGATCAGGGCCAACGCCTCCCTGCTGATCGGCCAGGCGGCCCCGCAGGGACTCCAGCGCGAGATCCTCAAGGAGCTCGTCTCGCAGGAGGAGGTCAGCGACGTCGTGGAACTGCTGACCATGATGCTCGGGCCCAACGAGGTGCTGGTGGCCGCGAAGATCGACTTCGTGGACGAGTGCTCGGGGGACCGGCTGGAGGCGGCGGCCGACCAGATCGAGCACCGGCTCGCCGAGCGGTTCCCCGAGATCACCCACGTGTTCCTGGACCCCACGCCCGGCCGCGCGGCCCGGAAGGCCAGGGGATCCGGCGGCCGTCCGGAGACCTCCGGGCCGCAGGGTCGCACGCAAGGGGGTCCGGCGAGCCCCGCGTGAACCTCCGCCGGGCGCCGGGGCGTCAGCTCAGCAGGATGCCCATCCAGGTCTCGATCTCGTCGGGGTGGCGGGGAAGGCCCGCGGACATGAGCCGGGCGCCGTCCTCGGTGACGACCAGGTCGTCCTCGATGCGCACGCCGATGCCGCGGAACTCGGGCGGGAGGGTCAGGTCGTCCGGCTGGAGGTACAGGCCCGGCTCGACGGTCAGCACCTGACCCGCCTCCAGCACGCCGTCGAGGTAGACCGACGCGCGCGCCCTGGCGCAGTCGTGCACGTCGAGGCCCAGCATGTGGCCGCTGCTGCACAGGGTGTACCTGCGGTGGAGGTCGTCGTCGACGGACTTCAGCACGCCCCACTCGCGAAGGCCCTCGGCGATGACTCCCATGGCCGCCCGGTGGAAGTCGCGGAACCGGGCCCCCGGCCTCACCACCGCCATGGCGGCCGTCTGCGCCTCGTACACCAGCTCGTACACCTGCCGCTGGATCGGGCTGAAGCGGCCGGACAGCGGGAGGGTCCTGGTCACGTCCGCGGTGTAGAGGTTGTCGGTCTCCACGCCCGCGTCGAGCAGCAGCAGTTCGTCGCGGTTCAGGCGGCCGTCGTTGCGGATCCAGTGCAGCACGCAGGCGTGCGCGCCGGAGGCGGCGATCGTGCCGTACCCCGTCGCGTTCCCCTCCAGCCGCGCCCTCAGCCCGAAGACGCCCTCAACGTACCGCTCGCCCCGGGGGTGCGCGAGGGCCGGCGGCAGCGCGCGTACGACGTCCTCGAAGCCGCGCCCCGTCGCGTCCACCGCGTGCTGAAGCTCGGCGATCTCCCACTCGTCCTTGATCAGCCGCATCTCCGACAGGAACGAGGCGAACTCGCGGTCGCCGTCGTGCGGCGCCACCCGCGCGTCCACCGAGGCGTCCACGTCGCGCAGCACCCGCGAGTCGCCGGTGAGCGCCTCGGGAAGGCGGTCGATCGGCGCGCACTCGATCTGGTAGAGCGCCTCGGCCTCGTCCAGGGCGGGCCGGGCGCCGACCCAGAACTCGCCGTACCTGCGGTCGCGGTAGAACTCCTGCCCGGCCGCGCCCCCGGCCGACCTTGGGGAGCGGGGGCGCGTGAACAGCGTCGCCGCGCCCGAGGGGGCGATGACCAGCACGTCGTCCGGCTCCTGGCCCCCGGTGAGGTACGCGAACGCGCTGTGCGCGCGAAAGCGGTAGTCGTCGTCGTTGCTGCGGACCTTGAGCGTTCCCGAGGGGATGACCAGCCGCTCGCCGGGGAACCGCCGCACCAGCGCGTCGCGGCGCTTGGCGGTGTAGGCGGCCAGGGGCAACGGCGCGAGGCCGGGGCGGCTCGTGTCGTCCCAGCCCTCGGTCATGAAGGCGGCCAGGGCGTCGGAGACCGGCAGGTCGTGGCTGCCGGTGTTCAACTGATCGGTCATCGGAGGTCCCGGTGGAGAGAAGTGGTGCGTGACATATTACTCATTGCGCCCGGCGTGCCGGGTCCGGAGTCCCCGGGAATCACGCGGGTCCTTTACCGCCACACGCGGTTAACGAGGACCTCAGGTGGGGAAGCCACAGGTACCCTAGCCGGGCCTCTCCAGCTTGACGAGGTGGTGTCGATGCTCATCAGCGCGATCCTGCGAGGTAAGGGAACCACGGTGGCCACCATGGCACCGCAGGCGACCGTCACAGAGCTGCTCGCGATTCTGTCCGACCACAACATCGGCGCGGTCGTGGTGTCGGAGGACGGCATGACGATCGTCGGCATCGTGTCCGAGCGAGACGTGGTGCGACAGCTCCACCTGCGGGGTCAGGGCGTGCTCGACGCGCCGGTGTCCTCGATCATGACCACCTCCGTACGTACGTGCGGGCTCGACGCCGACGTCGACGATCTCCGCAAGACCATGACCGACCACCGCATCCGGCACCTCCCCGTGCTCAGCGAGGGCCGGCTGGCCGGCATCGTCAGCATCGGAGACGTGGTCAAGAGCGCCATCGAGGAACTGGAGACCGAGAAGGCCGCACTCGTCGACTACCTGCACAAATGAGCCGCGGCTTGCCTGCGTCCATGACGTGGGTGGGGCGCGTCCTGCCCGCTCGACGCCTGAGCGGGTGAAGGTCGCCTACATCGTCGGGCTCTCGGTCCCCGTGGAGGAGTTCAGCGTACGGCTGGCCGAATTGCCCGGCGCGGTGCTCGCCCAGGAGCTGCCCCACGACCGTGTCGTGGTGGTGCTCGAATCGCGCTCGGGAAGCAGCGCGCTCGCCTCGCTCACCGGCGTGACGACGATCCGCGAGGACCGCCCGGCGCGGCCTCACGGGGCGGAACCGCGGCGCCTACGCGGTGCGCCGCCGTAGGGTCGCCGCGGCGAGGGTCAGGGTCACCATGACGCAGCCGACGATGACGCCGAAATCGCGCCACAGGGTGCCGGTGGCCTCGGCATGCAGGCCGACCTCCTGAAGTGCCTCCACGGCGTACGTCATCGGCAGCACGTCGCTGATCGCCCGCAACCAGCCGGCCATCTGGTCCCGGGCGACGAAGAGGCCACAGAGCAGGATCTGCGGGATCACCACCACCGGCATGAACTGGACGGCCTGGAACTCGGTGCGGGAGAACGCGCTGCACAGCAGGCCGAGCGCGACGCCGAGCACCGCGTTGGCGATCGCGATGAGGACCACCAGGCCCACGCCGCCCGGGGCGTCGAGGTCCAGCAGCCAGTAGGCGACCGCCGAGGTCACCGAGGCCTGGACGGCGGCGGCGAGACCGAACGCCAGCCCGTACGCGAACAGGAGGTCCAGCTTCCCCATCGGCGTGGTCAGCAGCCGCTCCAACGTGCCGCTGGTGCGCTCGCGCAGCATCGCGATGCTGGTGACGAGGAACATGATCGTGAAGGGGAAGACCCCCAGCATGACCAGGCCGATGTGGTCGAAGACGCCGGGCGCGTCGTCGAACATGTAGTAGAGCAGCGTCAGCAGCAGGTTGGGCGCGACGACGAGGAGTGCCACGGTGCGCTTGTCGTGGCGTAGCTGGCGGAGGATCCGCCCGGCCGTACCGGCCAGGATGCGAAGGTTCACGAGGCCCCCTGCTTGGCTCGGATCAGGTGGAGGAACGCCGCCTCAAGATCGGGAGTCCCCGTCCCGGCCCGTACCGCTTCCGGCGTGTCGTCCGCGATGAGCTCCCCGTCGCGGATCAGGAGCAGCCGGTCGCACCGCCCGGCCTCGTCCATCACATGGCTCGACACGAGGAGGGTGGTGCCCTCGGCGGCCATCGCCCGGAACCGCCGCCACAGGTCGTCGCGCAGGACCGGGTCCTGCCCGACCGTCGGCTCGTCGAGGATCAGGACCTCGGGCCGGCCGACCAGGGCACAGGCCAGCGACGCCCGGGCGCGCTGCCCTCCGGACAGGTCGCCGACGAGCCGGCCGGCGGCATCCCCGAGCCCGACGTCGGTGACGGCGGCGTCCGCGTCGGCCGCTGTGACGCCCTTGTAGAGCGACGCGAAGTACCGGGCGTTCTCTCTCACCGTCAGGTCGGCGTAGACGCTCGGCGCCTGCGTCACATAGCCGATCTTGGTACGCAGCGGGGCGGACCCGGCCGGGACGCCGAGCACCGTCACCGCGCCGGCCTTCACGACCTGGACGCCGACGATGGCGCGCATGAGGGTGGTCTTCCCGCTGCCGCTCGGACCCAGCAGGCCGGTGACGCTACCGCGCGGAATGGAGCAGCTCAGACCGTGCAGAACGCGGCGCCTGCCACGTTCGACGATGAGATCCCGGACCTCGATCGCAGGCTCCACAGGCACCTCGGACTTCCCTGGCCAGATATTTCAACTGCTGATGAAATCAAAAGCTAGACGAGATCGGCAGGGGATTCAAGACGGGAGCCCTGGTCTGTCAGATCGATCACGCGGCTTACCCGCATGGGCGGGAGGGACCTCCGTACGGGAGGACCGCCCGGTACGGCTCGTCCGGACTCCGCCGTGGTCGGTGCGCCGGCCGGCTGAGCCGCGCAGGAGCCGCCGCCGATCGCGGAAGCCCCCGATCGCGGAAGCCCCCGATCGGGTGGCCGATCGGGGGCGGGAGCGATTCGCGACGGAGCACAGGCGTGATCTCTGCGTCGCCTAGTAGTTGGCGGACAGGACTAGCCGCGGGGTTCGCCGGGGCGGCCGTCGTGGGCTCCGTATTCGTGGTCGGGGCGTCTCCTTCAGACCCGTCCCGCTCCAGAAGGCGCTTGTCAGCAGAACAGCTCTACGTGGTCGGCCCGATTGTTGTTCGCGTCTCCGACGTAGCTCCATGCCGAGAACGGGCTTGAGCTCCAGAGGGGATAATCGTACTGGTGACCGTAGGCGGGGTTGCCCAAATCATCGTGTTCGCGGAAACCCAGCTGCCATTTGATGTTGTTGTGCACCGAGGTGGTGCGGTCGTTCCAACCCCAATTGGCGAGGTCCTGCCAGCCACAGGAAGAGAGCTTTCCCCGGGGGTATCCGAAATCCTTCCCGTCGTAGAAGCAGAACCAGCCGGACGGACAGTCGGCGACCGCGGCCACCGTGACCCGCTCTGGAAGGGCGTAGGTCACCACGAACGTGCCGTCGGCGTAGGAGATCTCGTTGCGGCTCGTCTGCACGCCTCCCGGGGCGATCTTCAACTGAAGCGCCATCTGCTGGCGCAGTTCCGCGTCCGAGCGGGCCTGCCGGTGCAGAAGGGAGGGGTCGTCCGCCGTGCTGATCCTGCTCGACTCCGTTTGGCCGGTGACACCGGTCGAGTTCGTCGCCGCGTGTGCGGACGACCCCGTCAGAGTGACCGCCGCGGCGACGCAGCCCGCCAGCAGGCCGGCGATGATCCTGGATCTCGACATGCTACCTCCATGAAAAGATGCTTTCTCAAAACTCCACGGACAGATGCTTCCTCAGAAGCCGAATGCTGGAAAATCTCGCCTGAATTCTTCTCCTGTGGATCTCCGGAAGGCGGGGTTCGCTGATCCGGTTAAAGTGTGGGCCGCCACCACGCGCCCCAGTAGCGAGGAGAACGGCCCCTCTCCTTTCCTCCAAGTGGCGGAGTCGCGAACGGCGCCTCAGGGAACGGTGAAAACCGTGACGGCCATTCCTCGGTTGTTCACAATTGGCGAAGCCGGCCGTACGGTTCCGGCTCGCCGCGCCGGCGCCTTTAGTTTCGTCCTGCTTCGAGCGTTGGTCGATGGGTTTCCTGTTGCCTCCGCAGAAGGGAAACAGGGAAACACCGAAATATCAGGAGCGATGTGCTGGTGCTTCGGATGGCTCGGGACACCCTCAGGCCGGGTGGCGGGATCGCATACGACTCCGCGGAACGTCAGATCTGCCGGACGGCTCCGGACCCGAGGCGAAGGCGCGTGAGAGCGTGACGGCTGCGTGCCGCCCAGTGCGGGGCACCGATGCGTTCGGCGAGGTTTATGGCCTCGGCATAGTGGCGGGTCGCGTCCTTGCGGCGGCCGAGGGCGGTGGCGAGCTGGCCGAGGGTGTGGTCGACCGGATTGAGGGTGATATGCCCGTGCACGATTTCAGGAAGTCGCCCAGCATGGGGAATGAGCTGCTCGTAGCAGGTCGCCGCTACGGTGTCATCGTTGAAGTGAATGGCGTTCTCGGCCCGGAAGACCGTCCAGAGCAGCCAGTAGAAGTCCCGGGGGACCGGTGCGGCGGGTGCCCAGACGGCCCGTGCCTGGTCGTATCGGCCCGCGGCCAGGAGTAGCCGCGTGTAGGGCTCCGCGATCACATCACCCAGCCGCTCGTAGACGGGGCGGGACTGCTCGGCGAGGGCGGCCATGCGCGCCTGGGAGCCGGAGTCGGAGTCGGCCCGGGCGTGTTCGAGGCAGAATCGCACCAGCAGGTCGAAGGTGTGCGCGTTCGGATCGCCGACGACCCGCAGTTGGGCGGCGATCTCAGCGTATTTGCGTTCGGCGTGGTCGAATCGCCCGGCGATCAGGTCACGGAGGGCGTCGAACATGGCGAGTACGCCGAGCGCGAGCCCGAGTTGGCCGGTGGTGGCATGCTCGACCGCCTGGTCGACGTGCCACTGTGCCCGTTCGAGATCGTTGCGGCCGAGTTCGACCATGAACAGGATCTGGTGCCCCTGCGCCTGGTAGCCGGTCAGGCCCGCCTGCGTCGCGACGGCGATCTGGTCTTGGCCGATGCGTTCCATCTCCGCGTGTCCGTCGGGGTCGAGAGTGGTCGCGATGTATCTCGCGTTGAGGGCGAGGCACAGCAGAGCGGGTTCGCCGAGCCGCCGGGCGATCGTGAGCGCCTCCACGCTGGCCTGGTCGGTGCGGTCGGGGTCGTTGGCGTCGACCTCGATGGCGAGGGTCGCCAGCAGCCGGCAACGGGTGCGATCGTGTCGGGCGGGCAGCGTGGCCAGCAGGGCTTCCAGGCCTTCGACCAGTGTCGTGTCCATGTGCTGGTACTCGTGGACCGTCCACAGCGCAGGAGCGTCGTAGGCGGTATGGGCGCGGAGTAGTCCCTCGGGTGTGCCGGCCCGTCGGGCCGCCTCGATCGCACGGCGGCGGGAAGCGCGGGCCGCCAGCACGTTGCCCGCGTGGCCCTGCGCGGAGACCAGCGCGCAGAGCAGGTCCAGCCGCAGGCCGTCCTGCCCGTTGGGCTCGCCGGAGTTCTCCGGCGAGCCGTGACCACACAGATCAAGGACCTGCAACGCCCGCTCCAGCAGACTGGCGGCCTCCTGGTGAGCGGACAGCGCGGAGGCGGCATGAGCGGCGTCCGCTGCCGCGAGCGCCGCGGCCCGCGCCGTGGACACGGTGGCGGCGGCGAGCGCGTGGTGGGCCAGCACAGCGGCACCGGCCCGCCGGGAACGGGTGAACGCTTCCAGGGCGCGGGCGTGGAGGCGGTTGCGGCGCAGCAGCGGGATGTCCTCGTAGAGGACGTCCCGGACCAGCACGTGGGAGAACCGCACGGTGCCGGGCGCCGGTTCGGTGAGGAGTCCGGCACGGACGGCGGTCTCCAGATCATCGAGGACGGCGTCCTCCCCGATCGCCTCAATCATCAGCAGCATGTCGACATCCGCCTCGACGCCGATCACGGCGGCGGTGCGCAACACCGACAGCACGCGGGCCGGAAGTGCCGTCAACCTGCAACGGAGCACCTCGCGGACCCCGTCGGGCACCGATTGGGCGGTCGTCTCGGTACCCGTGGCGGCGATCAGGCGGGCGAACTCGCAGACGAACAGCGGGTTTCCCCCGGTGCGTGAGGCGATCAGCTGAACGGTCCGCCGGGCCGGCATCGTTCCGCTGTGCCGGTGGATCAAGCGGGCGGTGTCGGCCTCGGCGAGCCCACCCAGATCCAGCCGGCCGGCACGGGTACCGGCCATCGCCGCCCGTGCGGCCACCAGGTCGGCGGTGATCTCATCCGGCCGATAGGTCGCCACGACCAGCACCGGATGCTCGGGCAACTCGGCGAAAAGATGGCGCAATACCTGCAGGGTCTCCCCGCCGGCACGGTGAACATCATCAAGGACGATCAGTAATGGCTCCTGCTCGGCGCGCTGGGAAAGACACCGGACCAGTTCGCGCGCCAGCCGGAACGGTGCCGCGGCCACGGCGTCCTCCGGGCGCGCCGTGTGGTCTGGCACCGGCGGTTCTTCGGGGGGCGCCGTGCGGTCTGGCACCGGCCGTTCTTCCGGGGGTGCCGTGCCGTCTGGCACCGGCCGTTCTTCCGGGGGACGCGCCTCGACGCCGTGATCACCGACGCCGTCTCCGCCTTCGGGGGCCAGGCCGGTGGCTCGAAGGCGGCGCATCACTTCGATCCACGCCCATCCCGGCGGAGCCCCGTCGACCTCCGGGCAGCGCCCCCACGCCGTCTGCCATCCGCTTCGTTCCGCCGTCTCCACCAACGCCCGAGCGATCGTGGACTTGCCCACGCCGGCCTCACCACCGACCCACACGACCCGGAAGTGCCCCGCGGCGGCCGCCGCCGCATGCGTACTCAGGGTCTCCAATTCGGCTTCCCGCCCGAGGCATGCCATCGCCGGGAAGGGTTCGATCTCCGAACCCGCGGTGGTCCGATCCCCTCGTACGGTCCCGGACCGGCCGGTCACCAGGACAGAGCCGGGCTCGGGGAAGGGCGGGTCGTTCGCCACGACAGAGCCGGGCTCGGGGAGGGACGGGTCGTTCGCCGGAGGACCGCCGGGGGACCGGTGCCGATGGGCGGACGCCCGCTCGGCCGGTTCCCCGGCCGATGACACGGAGTCGTCGCCGGGTTGCCGTTCGGCGGTCAGCCTGGCCAGGAGGCCACCGGTCCGCAGTTCGCGATCGCATTCCCGTGCCAGACCGGGCGTCAGGGGCTTCCTGTCGTTCTCGACCTTGCTCAGGTAACCCTTGCTGTAGTGCACCAGCTCAGACAGGTCGGTGAGGGATATCCCGCGTTCCAGACGTAGCCGGCGTAGCAGGCCGCCGAAACGTGCGGGTGTCGAGCCGTCGGCCCCCACAGCGGTCATCAGGACCTTTCCATGAACGCCACCGCGCCCGAAGGGCGACAGCCGCCGCAGTTCACTACCCGCGCACAGATACCGCCTTCAGACGGTGATCCATGATTCGGCATTACAAGGCAGAGAAACCCCGGGAGTCAAGGCCGCGCGACTCCGAATCCGGATTCGGGGCTGACATCCCCTTGGCCGAACAAGAGACCGATGGGGGCCGGCCATCTATCCGGGCAGGTCATCGTGGTCCGGTATTCCTCCAGGCCATTCGGTGGCCCGTCGGGCTGTTTGACCGGGCAGGTTGAGCGATCTCTGGACACCGCCGGATCCGGGGCCCGGCTCTGTCGGATCGACGACGCGGCCGGGTGGGGTGCGGCCGTACCATCGATCTGTGGCCGCGGCGGGCGGTCAGGGGCGGGGGCCCTTCCTGAGCGTGTCGACCTCTGAAGGCGGCGAATGTGACGGGAACGTCTAGGGGCAAGCCCTCCATCGCCGTCTTCGGGGCTGTGCGGTCGTGGATCCAGAGGAAGCCGGTGGTCAACGGCTCGGTGGTGGTCGCGGGGATGTCCGGGGCCATCGGACTCGCGCTGGCGGCGGCGCAGGCCTTCGGCGGCGGCGCCCCGACCTCGGCGTCCGCGCCCGGGCGGGCGTCCGCGCCCTCTCCTCACCTCTCCGCCGCCCCCACGCCTTCGCCCTCCGCCACCGAGGGCCCGCAGGACCCCATCGTGCGGTCGGTCACCCTGCGGGGCCCGGGCCTGCCTGTCTTCCGGCCAGGCCATGTGGAGCTGGCGGCGGGATCCTCGCTGAGGATCGTGAACAGGTCGGCGAGGAGCTGTCCGGTGACGGTGGTCAGGGCGGGCTTCTTCGCACCGCCTGACGACTACCCGCCTTCGCGGGGGTACGGGACGTCGCCGTTGCCGCCCGGCGGCAGCTATGTCATCGATTTCCCGAGCTATCCGGCGCTGTCGGTTCCCACACTCGGCGTGCCGGCGCGGCGGGTGACGATGGCTCCGCCGGTGGTGGTCGAGGGTGTGGTCTGCGGCTCCGACTTCTCCGGCTCCAGAGCGCTGGGCGACGCACCTGGTCTGCTGGTGGTCGACATCAGAACCTACTGAGGTTGGTGAATTGGTGAAGTGGCGTGGCGCGCTGTTCCGGCGGCTCTTCCTCGCCGACTTCTCCGCGGCGTTCTGGACGGTCGTCAGCGGCGTCGTCTCCGTGCTCGCCCTGCTCGTCAGCGTGTACTCGATGACGAGGGGTGCCGAGCCCAGCGCTTCGAAGGCCGAATTGGACCGCAGCCGGCGGGAGGTCGCGTCGCTGGATGCCCGTGTCCGGGAACTGGAGGCACAGATGTCGCCGCATCCGACTCCGAGCCCCATGTCCACGGCCTCGGCGCCGGCCCGCACGCCGCGGCCTTCTCCGCCGGCTCCTCCAGCCAAGCCGTGCATGTCGCGGACCCGGTCTCCTGACTGCACCATCAAGATCCACGGTGGGCGCCAGGACTTCGCGCCAGGCTCCATCTCGGTCTTCAGGGGCGCCGTGCTGTGGTTCCGCAACGCGTCCGGCACCGTATGCGCTCTGCACCATCGCGAGGCGATGGAGTTCGCGGTGTGGAAGACGAAGCCGGACGCGGTCATCGTCCCGCACGGTCCCGCGTTCAAGATGGGATTCCCTGACACGTCGTCCTTGGGCCCGTTCCACTTCTGGTGCGACGCGAACCCCGGAGCTGTGAAGCACCCGAAAATGCTGATCACAGTGAACTAGCCCATCGATATCGCGCCGCTCCCCGTTCTGGGCCACGACTGGTTCGCCGGACGGAACCGACATGGGCCCCGGGGCCCGATGTCGCCCGCCGGTTGGCGGAGCGCTCTGTCAGGTGTCCAGGTACAGTGCCATGCCGACGATGGAACTCAGTTCGTCCCAGCTAGCCGCGCGCGTCGGCCGAGCTCGGGGTGAGCTCGGGGCGTCGTCACCACTGAAGGGCGCTGTCGCAGAGAAGGACGTATCCAGATGGAACTTCGCCGTGTTTCCTTCGGTCATCCGGACGCGGTCAAGCTCAACGACGTGGTACAGCGTGAGTACGCCGAGCGGTATCAGAGTCAAGGTGACATGACGCCGCTGGAGCCGGCCATGTTCGAGCCGCCGCATGGCCTCTACCTCATCGCGTACGACGAGAACGGCACCCCGCTCGCCACCGGCGGCTGGCGCGCCCAGGAGGCGGATGAGTGGGGCTATTCGGACGGCGACGCCGAGATCAAGCGCATGTTCGTGGTCGAGGAGGCGCGCCGTCGCGGTCTCGCGCGTCGCATGCTGACCGCTCTGGAGGACGACGCGCGTGCGGCGGGACGGACGCGGATGGTTCTGGAGACCGGCACCGAACAGCCCGAGGCGATCGCGCTCTACACCTCCGACGGCTACGAACCCTGCTCCAAGTTCGGTCACTACCGCTACGAGGTGCGCAGCCGCTGCTTCGCGAAGCCCCTCCAGCCCTGAAGGCCGGTTCCGCTCACGTCCAGCGGGGGAGACCGGCGCCCATGCCTCACCTCGCACCCCGCGGAAGGCCGAAAGTTCAATGAAACTTTCGGTGGCGATCGCTGGGATCTGATCATGCGACAGAGGCTTTCATCGGCCTGCCTCTAACTCGATCAGCCAGGCAGATCAATTGACCAGGATAAATGCCCCTGAAAGGGGGTTCTGATCAAGATCAGGTTTCCGATATGTTTCCGAAAGTTATTGACAGTTTGACAACCTCAGACACATAATTTCGCCATCGACAGACCTCGACCACTGTCGATCCGGGTCCCGCCGCGACCTGGTCCTCCGGTCGTCGACCGTACGACGACCGGCCATCCCTCCGCCGCGTTGTACGCCGACGCGCGGCGGTCGTCACCCTGTGCTACCGACAGCCCTCGCCGGGTTGTCTCACGCTGCCCGGCCCCCCGGCCGGCCTTCACGAGGAGGAAGCAACGCACATGAACGACGCCCCCGCCCGCCCGAAGGGCCGCGGACGCACCAGGCTGCTCTTCGCCCGTGCCTGCGCCGTGGCGCTGGCCGCGGCCATCACGATGGTGCCCGGCATCGCCGACGCGGCCGTGACCTCGAATCAGACCGGCACCAACAACGGCTATTTCTACTCGTTCTGGACCGATAGCCCTGGCACGGTCTCCATGGAACTGGGATCCGGCGGCAATTACAGCACCTCGTGGCGCAACACCGGGAATTTCGTCGCCGGAAAGGGCTGGAGCACCGGCGGACGCAGGACCGTGAACTACTCGGGCAGCTTCAACCCGTCAGGCAACGCCTACCTGACCCTCTATGGGTGGACCAGAAACCCACTCGTGGAGTACTACATCGTCGACAACTGGGGCACCTACCGGCCCACGGGGACGTACAAGGGCACGGTCACCAGCGATGGCGGCACGTACGACATCTACCAGACGACGCGAGTCAACGCGCCCTCCATCGAAGGCACGAGAACCTTCAATCAGTACTGGAGCGTCCGGCAGTCGAAGAAGACCGGCGGCACGATAACCTCTGGCAACCACTTTGACGCGTGGGCCCGTAATGGAATGAGTCTGGGCAGCCACGATTACATGATCCTCGCCACAGAGGGATATCAAAGCAGCGGGAATTCGAATATAACCGTGGACGGATCCACCTCCGGTGGTGGCGGCGGAGGCGGTGGTGGTGGCTGCACCGCGTCGCTGTCCGCCGGCCAGCAGTGGAGCGACCGGTACAACCTCAACGTCTCGGTCTCCGGCGGAAGCAACTGGACCGTGACGATGAACGTGCCGTCCCCAGCGAAGATCATCGCTACCTGGAACATCAGCGCCAGCTACCCCAGCGCCCAGGTGCTGACCGCCAAGCCCAACGGCAACGGCAACAACTGGGGTGTGACGATCCAGACGAACGGCAACTCGACCTGGCCGACGGTCTCCTGCAGCGCGAGCTGACCTCCGGACACCCGGAACACCGCACCTGTGGCGCGACGGCCCATGGCCGCCGCGCCACAGGACCGCCGCCCTGATGGCGGGAGGGTGGGCGCGGGGCGGGATATGTGGCCTGGGCATGAGAACCGACGGAGGTGGAAAGTAAGCCGACTATGAAGAGCGCTGTTTCCGGCAGAGGGAGTGCGGGGTGAGCGCCGCTGCCGTGGGGGCCGGTGTCTTCCTCGGAAGCAGAGAGTGGTCGTACGTCAAGGGGTTCGGAACCTCATGAGACTTTCCGGCGCGACCGTGTTGATCACGGGTGCTTCTTCGGGAGTGGGCGCGGCGACCGCGCGGACCGTGGCCAGAACCGGTGCGCGGCTGGTTCTGACGGGACGTGACCGGACGCGCTTGGAGCGTGTCGCCGCCGAGACCGGCGGAGTCGCCGTCGCATGCGACCTGGTGACGGATGCCCACCTGCTCGCCGAGCGTGCGGGACCCGTGGATGTACTGATCAACAACGCCGGGGTCGGCTGGGCCGGGCCGTTCGCGCGGATGCCGCATGACGCGCTCGACCGGCTGGTGGGAGTCAATCTGACGGCCCCGATCCGGCTCACGCGTCTGCTCGTTCCCGGCATGGTCGAGTCGGGCCGGGGACACATCGTCTTCGTGGCCTCGATCGCCGGCATGGTCGGGGTGTCGCACGAGGCGGTGTACTCGGCGACCAAGGCGGGGCTTGTCGTCTTCGCCGAGGCGCTACGCCACGAGCTCCGTGGCTCTCCCGGGATCGGCGTGTCGGTGGTGCTGCCGGGTGTGGTGGACACGCCCTTCTTCGATCGGCGCGGCGCCCCCTACGATCGTCGCCGGCCCTCGCCCATCCCACCGGAGCGAGTGGCGCGCGCGATCGTCGCCGCGATCCGGCACGAGCGGGCCGAGTCGTACGTGCCGGGGTGGCTGCGCGTGCCGGCCCGGCTGCGGGGTGCCGCGCCGGGGCCCTTCCGCCGCCTCGTCCGGCGTTTCGGATGAGGCGGCTGCCGCCTTCGGCGAGGGTCAGCCGTCGCGTATCGCTCGTAAGGACTGTTTGAGGGAGCCGAGAGTGGCGAAGATGGCGGTGGGCTCGTATCCGCAGTGCGCCATGCAGTTGGCGCACCGTGGATCGCGCCCGCGACCATAGGAGTCCCACTGGGTCTCCTCGACCAGTTCCTTGTACGTCCGGGCGTATCCGTCGGCCATCAGGTAGCACGGCCGTTGCCATCCGAACATCGAGTACGACGGGATCGCCCAGGCCGTGCACGGGAAGTCGGTTCGTCCTTCGAGGAAGTCGAGGAAGAGGGGCGAGTGGTTGAACCGCCACCTGCGGCGGTTCCCACCGGCGAAGGCCTGGCGGAACAACTCGCGTATCTCTCGCACCCCGAGGAAATGCTCCTGATCCGGGGCCTTCTCGTAGGCATACGCGGGAGAGATCATCATCTGGTCCACGGCCAGGTCGTCGTTGAGGTAGTTGAGCACGTCGATGACCGTCTGCGGGCTGTCGGTGCTGAAGAAGGTGGTGTTGGTGGTGACGCGGAAGCCACGCCGCCGGCATTCGCGTACGGCGGCGACCGCCTCGTCGAACACGCCTTCCTTGCAGACGGACGCGTCATGGCGCTCGCGCAACCCGTCGATGTGCACCGTCCACGCGAAGTACCGTGACGGCGTGAATTCGTCGATCTTCTTGGGGATCAGCAAGGCGTTGGTGCAGAGGTAGACGTACTTCCTGCGGGCGACGAGCTCCCGGACGATCTCCGCGATCTGCGGGTGCATGAGTGGCTCGCCGCCCGCGATCGACACCATGGGGGCGCCGCTCTCCTCGATGGCGGCCACGGCCTGGTCCACGGGCATGCGCTGCCTCAGGACGTCGGCGGGGTGCTGGATCTTGCCGCAGCCGGCGCACTTGAGGTTGCAGGCGAACAGCGGTTCGAGCTCGACCAGCAGTGGGAACTTCGCCCGTCGCCGTAGCCTCTGGTAGAGGACGTAGCCGCCGACGCGCAGGCTCTGGCGAACCGGAATCGTCATGACCGCACTTCCTTCCCGTCCGAGAACCGGATCTCCCGCACCATCCGGGGATCTATGCCTGCGGCCCAGCGCGTGAGGACCGGGCCGATGCGTCGCAGCGCGCGATGGGCCAGAGCACCGCCACGTAGGGTGGCCAGGCTCAGCAGCGGCGCGCCGGGAGTGTCGACGATGACGCGCACCGCCGCCAGCGGGCGACCGGCACAGGCGGCCGCCAGCGGCCCGGTCTCCATGTCCACCGCATGCGCCCCACCGGCGGCGAGGTGGGCGCGCTCGGCCCCGGCGACCACGTGGTCGCAGGTCAGCAGCCGCCCGGTTCGAGCGGGCAGGCCGGCGCGCGCCAGTTCCTCGGCCAGTGGCGGCGCCGACGCGCAGGCGAACACGCGGTCCCCGAAGCGCACCTCGCTCGCCACCAGCACGTCCCCCGGGCGCAGACTCGGGTCGATCGCGCCTCCGAATCCCACCACGGCCAGGACGCCGTACCCCGGCAGATCGGCCGCCGCGCGGGCGGCCAGGCGCACCCCGGGGCCGGTACGGATCACCTGGACCCCCTTGGACGCGGCGAGGCCGCGCCGGACGGCCCGCGCCTCGATTCCCAGCGCGGTGCAGATCAGCAGGCCGGTCACGACGGCACCTGCGATGTCCCGACCGCGCCGCCGGCACGCACGTACCGGCCGAGGGCGCTGATCGGGAAGACGAGGCGATAGAGGTGGTAGTTGATGTAGAAGTCGCCGGGAAATCCGGTTCCGGTGTAATAGGGCTCGTCCCAGGTGCCATCCGGGCGCTGGTGCTCCACCAGCCACCCGACGCCCCTGTCCACGGCGGCCGAACGGTCGCCGGCCGCGAGCAGGGCCAGCAGTGCCCATGCGGTTTGCGACGGCGTGGACTCCCCGCGTCCGATCCAGGCGGGGTCGGTGTAGGAACGCAGGTCCTCGCCCCAGCCGCCGTCGTCGTTCTGGTGATCGCGCAGCCAGGCGACGGCCCGCCGTACGCAGGCCGCCTCCGGTCGTACACCGGCCGCGACCAGGGCGGGAACCACCGCCCCTGTGCCGTAGACATGGTTGGCGCCCCAGCGGCCGAACCAGGAGCCGTCGGCCTCCTGCGCCTTGAGCAGCCAGACGACGGCGCGCCGCAGAGTCTTCGATCCGGCCGGTCGTTCGTGGGCGAGCGCCTCGACGACATGGGCGGTGACGTCGGCCGACGGCGGGTCGATGACCGCGCCGAAGTCGCAGAACGGCAGCTTGGCGCACAGTGCGCGGGTGTTGTCGGCGTCGAAGGCGGCGAAACCGCCGTCGCGCGAGGCCATCGCGGTCATCCAGCGAACAGCGCGGTCGATCGCCGGCCGCGCGCCGGGGCGGTGCGTCCGGCGAAGCGCGAGGATCACCTCGGCCGTGTCGTCGGTGTCGGGGTACCCGTCGTTGTCGAACTCGAACGCCCAGCCACCCGGCGGCGGCGAGGGCCGCCGCACGGCCCAGTCGCCCGGCCCCCTGACCTCCTGGCCGAGCAGCCAGTCGGCGGCCTCGGCGACGGCCGGGTGATCGGGGGCGACGCCCGCGTCGAGAAGCGCGTTGACCGCCAGCGCGGTGTCCCACACCGGTGACTGGCAGGCCTCCAGCCTGCGGCCTCTGTCGTCCCGGATCGTGAACCGGTCCAGCCCCTGGATTCCCCTGCGCATGACGGGATGGTCGATGTGGTACCCGGACAGGTTGAGCGCTATCAGGGAGTAGACCCAGGGCGGCTGGATGCCGCCCCAGGAGCCGTCGGCCTCCTGCCGCGCCACGATCCACTCGGCGGCGCGCCTGAGCGCCGCGTCTCGCGGGCCTTTCACCGGGTCGCGCTCGTAGCGGTGCAGTAGCCGGTCCAGGGCGCGGAACGTTCCGTCCCACCCCAGGCCCGCACCCGGCCGTACGGTGCGTCCGGTGCGCAACTCGGTGAGGTCGAACGGGAGCGGGCGCACGGGCCGGTGGGCGCTGACCACGGTGAGAGGGACGATCGTCTGGCGCGCCCAGCAGGCCCAGTCGTAGACGTTGAGCGGGAACCACGACGGCAGGAACATCATCTCCGGGGGAAGGACGGGCAGTTCCTCCCACGGCCACTGACCGAACATGGCCAGCCAGATCCGGGTGAACACCCGTGCCGCCTCAAGGCCGCCGGCCTGCCGGACGAACGCGGTGGCGGCGCGCATGTGAGGGGCATCGGCCGGGTCGCCGGCGAGCCGCAGCGCGGCATAGGCCTCGACGGTGGTGGACAGGTCCGGTGGGCCGCCGTGGAAGTTGGCCCAGGTCCCGTCCGCGCGTTGCTCGGATCGGATCCAGCGGGCCGCCTCGGCGGTGTCCTGCCGGCCCCGGATGCCGAGGAACTCGCGCAGGAGCAGGTCCTCGGCGTCCATCGTCACGTTCGTCTGCAGTTCTCCCTTCCACCATCCCTGCGGAGAGCGCAGGCCGATCAGGTGGTCACACGCCGCGCCGAGGGCCAGATCGGCGCCGGACGCCGTCTTGGGCCTGGAGGCGTCGAGCGTGGTCATGTCAGCCGTCCCGGCATGGCCTCCGGCGCGGCCGGCGCCGGCTCGGTCGTCCGCGCGGCCTCCTGCCGCAGGTGCCGCCCGGCCAGGCGGGCCGCGTGGAGTCCGCTGCGCACGGCTCCCTCCATGGTGTCGGGCCAGCCCGTGTCGGTCCACGCGCCGGCGAGGTACAGGCAGGGCCACCGGGTGGCCGCCGCGGGGCGAAGCGCGCCGCTTCCGGGGCCCTGGCGGAAGGTGGCGCGACGCTCCCTGGTGACGAAGAAGTCGGTGAGCCGTGCCCGGGAGGGAAACAGCCGCCGGAGTTCGGGGACGAACTCGGCCCGGATCTTCTCGACCGGCATGTCGATCCATCGGCCCGCCGCCGACACCGAGACGGCGAGGTACTGGCCCCGGCCCAGCCCCGCGACGGCGGTCTTGTCGAAGACCCACTGCACGGGCGAGTCCACGACGGCCGCGAACGGCACATCGGTGACCGGCCGGTCGTACACGGCGTGCACGTTGACGATCGGGCTCGCATCCAGGCCGCTCCAGCGGTCCCGGTCGGGCGCGGCGTCCCGGGGGACGAGCCTGGCGGCCCGCTCGTGGGGTGTCGCCAGGATGACGGCGGAGGCCGCGATCCGGATGCCGTCCACGACGACCGCCGGGCCCGGCTCGATGGCGGTGACCTTCGCCGACAAACGCACCTCACCGCCACATCGCCGGATGGCGGCCTGGGCGGCGGTCCCGTGCAGGTCGCCCAGAGGCATGGCGGGAATGCCGATGTCGCCGGCGTCGGCCCGGCCGAGCAGGGCGGTTCTGAACACCTTCACCGCCGGTCCGAGGGCCGCCTCGTCGACGCCGACGTTGAGGGCCGCCACCGCGAACAGCTCCCACAGGGCCCGCCGGGCGGAGTCACGTTGCCCGTGTGCGGCCAGCCAGCTCCCGAGATCGGTCCGGTCGAGCTCGGGGTCGCCGGGGTCCAGCCTGGCCAGCGCGAGGGAGCCGCGGACCGCGCGTAGCCGATCGGCCGGTCGAAGCAGGGAGTAGGTCGCGAGAGCGGGCATCAGGTGGAACGGCCCGGGCAACGCGGACCGGCGCAGACGCCCCGACCGTCCCGCCGGGGTGAGGACCCGCAGGTCGAACCGGTCCTGGAGGCACACCCGTCCGGCGCCGCCGATCCTGTCGAGCAGACCCCGGTAAGCCGTGCAGCATCGCAGGAAGACATGCTGGCCGTTGTCCACGACCAGCCCGTCGCGCTCGAACGAGTAGGTCGCGCCGCCCAGCCGGGGGCGAGCCTCGTACAGCGTCGTGGCGTACCCGGCCTCTCCAAGGGCGACGGCGGCGGCGATGCCCGCGAGCCCGCCGCCCACGATCGCGACCGGCGCCGCCGGGGAGCCGCTCAGTTGCCGGCTCCCACCAGCGCGCGCGCCGCCACCATGGCCTTCTCCCACGCGGGCAGCGACGATCTGACGCTGAGCGCCTGGATGGGATGGGCGGCGACGCGGTCGAGCAGGGACCGGTAGATGCCGGCCATCGCCGCGGTGCACGCCGCGCTGCGCCGGTCGAGCATGGGCAGCAGCTCTGCCCCCCGCTCGTACCAGTCGCGCGCCCGGTCGGCCTCGAACCGGACGAGCCTGACGAGACGGTGCGGTGGATCGGTGAACCTGCCGCGGGAGTCGACGTCCAATGTGCATCCGAACCGTTCCAGGTCCTCCGACGGCAGGTAGACGCGTCCGGCCAGCCGGTCCTCGCGCACGTCGCGAAGGATGTTCGTGATCTGTAGCGCCACTCCCAGGGCGTCGGCCAGCGGCGCCGCGGTCCTAGGGTCCCGGGCTCCGAAGACGCCGAGTGAAAGACGCCCGACCGATCCGGCGACGCACCGGCAGTAGTCCAGCAGGTCGCCGAAGCTCTCGTACGTCGCACCGCGCACGTCCGCGACGCACCCGTCGATCAGCTCCTCGAACGCCAGGAGCGGGATCGGATAGCGCCGCGCCGCGTCGTCGAGGGCGACCATGACGAGATCGTCGTGACCGGGACGTGCCTCGCGAAGCGCGGCACGCGCGGCGGACAGGCGGGCCAGCCGCTGTTCGGCGGGCCCGTCCATGTCGCCGATGTCGTCGATCCGGCGGGCGAAGGCGTACACGGCGCTGAGCGCCCGGCGCTTGGGGGCGGGCAGCAGCCGGATGCCGTAGGAGAAGTTGCGCGCCCGCACGCGGACGATCTGCTCGCAGCGCCTGTACGCGTGGGAGGCGGTCACCGAGTCACCTGCCTCGCGGTGAGAACCTGGAGCCAGGCGGCCAGCCATCGGCCACGACGGGGGCGGACGGTGCGTCCGAGCACGTCATGAGCGGACCGCTCCAGCGCGGTCACGGTGGCGTGGCCTCCCGCGATGTAGCCCGCGACCGCCATGCGGGCGTACCCGGTCAGCGAGGCGACGAGCGGACGGCCGTCGTCCAGCAGCCGTGCGGCTCGCGAGACCTGCAGGGCCACCACGCGGCGCAGCCCCGCCGAGGTGACGCGACCGGCCAGGTCGCCCTCCTCGCAGCCGAATCCGCGCAGGTCCTTCCCCGGTAGGTAGACACGGCCCCGCCGATAGTCCTCACCGACGTCCTGGCAGTGCTCGATGACCTGCAACGCGGAGCACACCCGGTCCGACAGCACGAGCCGCTTTGGAACCGCCATGCCGAAGACGTGCAGCACGATGTGCCCCACGGGGTTCGCCGAGAGCTCGCAGTAGCCGAGCAGGTCGTCGAAGGTGTCGTAACGGGTGACCGTCTGGTCGCGCCGGTTGGCCTCCACCAGCCGGTGGAACGGCTCGGCCGGGATCGCGCACGCCTCGACGGCCCGCGCGAGCGCCCCGACGGCAGGCAGGCGCGGAGCCGCCCCGGCGTACAGGCGAAGCAGATCGGATTCGACGGCGTCGAGCAGCCGCGGCCGGTCTTCGGGCTCGGCCTCGTCGCCGATGTCGTCCACGAATCGCGCGAACCCGTACGCCGCCCAAAGGTGCTCGCGGTGCCGGCGCGGCAGCACCCGTAGGGCCACCGGGAAGTTCTCGCGGCCGGCCTTCGATTCGACGTCTTTCCCGCAATCCTGCCGCGATGACATTTCTATGCGATTTCCATCGGCCCATGTCGCAAACAAGAAAAGCGCCGCCCGACGGCATTCATTGCCCCGCGTTGGCGGGGAATTTATACCGTCCGGAGCCTTCTACGCCACCCGCGATGACCGGCCCACGTTTTCGTGTCCATGAGGCCGAATGGCGGTTTGACGGCACGGGCCGGCGGAGATGGTGATTTCGAGCCGTATCAAGGAGGACCGCCGTGGCCGGCCTGTCGCAGCGTTCCCGGGTCACGACCCCTGGCGGCCGTCCCTGTGACGCCATGGTCACGCAACGGCCCGACGCGCAGTCCCATGGAACGGCAGCGGTCCACCAGCGCGGGCAGGGCGCCGAGCCCCGATCGCCAGGAGCCGGGGGCCGAGGTGTGGTCGGAGTCGTGGAGCAGCAGGGTCGCGCCGCCGCGCAGCCCGGGTGCCACGGCCGCAAGCACCGACGCCGGGCTCGCGGTGGCGGTCCAGTCCTTGCCCCACGCGGTCCACAGCACCGGGCGCAGTCCTCGCGCGGGGGCGGCGACCAGCGTCTCGGCGCTCAGCACGCCGTACGGCGGCCGGTACCACGCCGGGTGCGCGCCGGTGACCGCGAGCACGAGGGCGGACGCCCGGCCGATCTCGCTGGTGACACGGCCCGGGCACATCACCAGGGCGTTGACGTGCCGCCAGCCGTGCACGGCCATCTCGTGCCCGTCCGCGACGATGCGATGCCCAAGCTCGGGGTGGCGTTCGAGCATCTCACCGAGAACGAAGAACGTGGCCTGGCACCCGAGCCGTTCGAGCTCGTCGAGGAAGCGCGGGGTGGAACGGGGGTCGGGTCCGTCGTCGAAGGTCAGCGCCACGTGATCGGCGCTTCCCACGCCCGCCAGACCGGGCAGCCGGCGCCGTACGGCGGGCAGCCAGGTCCCCGCCGGGGCGGCGTGCAGCAGTGCCAGCCCCACCAGGGCCGTCGGCAGCGCGGCGGGTCGCATCGTCTCAGGCCCGACGGAGACCGATGGTGACGGCGGGCCGGCGCGTGCTGATCCTGAGCGCGGGCATGGGCGCCGGCCATGACGGGGTCGCCGCCGAGCTGGCCCGGCGGCTGGTCGCCGACGGTGCCGAGGCCGAGATCATCGATGTCCTCCAGTTGCTCCCGCTCCGGCTCGGCCCGATGCTGCGCTCGGGGTACCACTGGGTGATCAGGCACGCGCCGTGGCTCTATGAGGCCACCTACCAGCTCTTCTTCGTCGCCAAACGGGCGCCGTCGACATCGCCGCTGACGCTCCTGGCGGCGGCTCCCCTTGCCCGCCTGGCCGGCCGCCACCGGCCCGACGAGGTCGTCTCGACCTTCCACCTGGCCGCCCAGGTGACCGGGTGGCTCAGACGGCGTGGCCGAATCCGGGCGCGGAGCACGGTGCTGGTGACCGACTTCGCCGTGCACCGGCTGTGGCTGCATCCAGGCAATGATCGCTACCTCTGCCCGAACCCCGCCATGACCGGGCACATCACCGCCATGACCGGACGGCCGGCCCTGTGCACGGCCCCCGTCGTACGACCGAGGTTCCGGCCACGTGCCGCCGAGTGCGCGAGAACACGGGCCAGGATCGGCGCCGACCCCGGTGACCTGCTGGTCCTGGTGTCCGCGGGTTCGTGGGGAGCGGGTGCCGTGAGGGAGACCGCGCGCGTCCTGGCGAGCTCCGGCCGCTACAGGCCGGTCGTCCTGTGCGGGCACAATGCCCGGCTCCGGAACCGTCTGGGCTGTGGCGGGACGGTGCTGGCGCTCGGCTGGCGGGACGACGTGCCGGAGCTCATGTCGGCCGCTCACGCGCTGGTCGACAACGCCGCGGGGCTGACCTGCGTGGAGGCCTTCGCGGCGGGGCTGCCCGTCGTCTCCTACCGGCCCATCCCGGGTCACGGTCGCGACGGCGCGCTGGCGATGGCACGGGCGGGGTTCAGCGTCCACGCCCCCGACGCCGCGGCTCTGCTCGACGCCCTGGACCGGCTGCGGGACGAACGGCAACGCGATCTCCAGATCGCCCGGGCGTCGGCTCTGTTCACCTCGACGCCGGCCGTGGCCGCTCTCATGTCCGCTCCTGCTGACCTTCCACCCGCGTCCGCAGGGCCGGCGACTGGGCGAGCAGGAAGCTGCCATAGATGATCAGACCGATGCCCGTCGCCTCGGGGAGGACCCACGGGCCCGTCCGGACGTGCTCTCCGAACATCGTGGTCCCGTAGAGGATGCTGGCGACCGGATCGCTGATGGTCAGCGCCGGCTGCGCGGCCACCAGAGATCCGCTCTGAAGGGCGTTCTGGAGCAGGAACAGGCTGAACAGGCCCATGGCGACCATGGCATAGAGCTCCCAGGAGGTCGCCAGGGCCGCCGGATCCTCGCGCAAGATGGTAGTGCTCCGCTTGATGAAGGTGGCGGTGAAGGCGAAGCCGACACCGGTGGCGACTCCCAGCGCGGCCGCACGGGCGGCACCGGTGAGAGCCTGTCCGACGATCACGAGTCCGATGACGGTGCCGATGGTCGCGATCGCGGCCATCACCCACTCCGCCGAGCTGGGAACATGGCGTCCCGGCCCAGGCGCGGCGCCGGCGAGGAACACCGCGAGCCCGGCGCTCATCGCGGCCACCGCCAGCCATGATCGCCGGCCGAGCTTCACATGGAACACAAATGACAGCAGAACCATGGTGAACGGCAGTTCGCTGACGAGAACGGGCTGGACCAGCACCAGCCCCCCCGCCGACAGGGCCGCGGCCTGGAAGAGGAATCCTCCGATCAGCGCCGCGATCCCGCCGAGCCATACCGGACGGCGGACCAGAGTCAGGATGAGCGCGCGCCGGAACCCCGGCCGCACAGGCACCGACCGTGCCGCACGACGTTGCAGCACCGAGGCGACGGCGTTGCTCGCCGCGGCGAGCAACGCCAGTACCACGGCGATCACGTGCCATCCCCGTCCGGGTGCCGCACGACCTCCCACTCCGGCTTGGCCAAGAACGGGGACCTCCCCAGGATGACGATGCCCGTCACCATCGCGACCAGCCCGGCCGCCTCCGCCGCGAGCGCCCCCGGGGTGACCCGCAGGTGCTCGGAGAAGATCGCGACGCCCAGCGCGATCCCGGTGATCGGTTCCGCGGCGGTGGTGGCAGGCAGCGAGATCCGAAGCGGTGCGGCGTCGAACGCGCTCTGGTTGAGGAACAGCCCCACCACGGCGACACAGGGCAGGACGTACGGTTGCCAGGTCGCGACGACGGCATGCAGTCCCTCGCGCATCGTGAGCAGTGAACTGCGGGTGAGCACATCCTGAACTCCGTACAGAACTCCGGCGGCGGACGCCAGCGACATCGCCTTGCTAGGGAGAGAAAGCCGGAGTCCTACCAGGACGAACCCGGCGGCGACCACGACCGCCAGAAGCACCGCGAGCCACCGCATGGAACCCGGATGAGGCAGATGCCCTCCGTACGGTTGCCCGGAGAACAGGAAGAGCGCCACTCCTCCGCTCACCAGCACCGCGCCCAGACATTCCATGAGACCGAAACGTTCCTGGTAGATCACGTGCGCGGCGGTCAAGGCGAACAGCAGGTTCGTCGCGAGAAGGGGCTCCACCTGTGCCAGCCCCTCTGCCCGCAGCGCGACCGCGCCGAGGATCTGACCGCACAGCATCAGGCCGATCCCGGCCAGCCACAGAGGCGTGCGGATGAGATCCAGCAGCAGGCGCGGGCGCAGCATCTCCCCAAGCGGCTCGCGGTACGCCGCGTGCTGCTGGGCGACGTAGCCCAGACCGAGAAGGCACGCCGCGCCCAGGGATACCGCGATGATCACTGAACTGTCCTTGGCCAAGGGGCTCGTGCTCGGTGCGGGGCTGCTGGCGCCCCCTCTCCACCAGGTCGTTCTGCATCAGAACCACCGGCCAGCCTATCCCGGCCGCATACAGCCGGTCCAAAGGCCGCACCGGTGGCGTTTCCCTCTGACCCTGCGGTGAGGTCCACTGGCGGCATGAAACCGGTGCCGGCACCCCTGGGGGAACGCCACACACCGCCTCCCGAGCTGGGGTCACACGGTCCTCAGCCGCCACCCTTCGAGGTGGGTCGGCGCGATGGTGCTCTGCGGGTAGTAACCCCACTCCTCGCATTGATCGCCGACCACGGGTGTGCCGCTGCGGGCGGACATCACCCGCCACGCCTCGATGGCGTAGTTCACGTTGTATCCGTCCACGCCATATTCGGCGATCAACCGGGTTCTCGGCGGCACGTTCACCGTCAGGCTCACTCCGATGGAGGTCGTGCGGCTCATCACGATGCTGGAGCTGACGTTGGCGGTGAGATAGGCGCCCGCGTTCGCGCTGACCCCGGTCGTGGCCGAGACGCTGTAGGTCTGGGACCTCGATGACGAGATCGTGTAACTGACGGGCAGGTCGGTGCCGTTGTCAAGTTGCTGCCCGTCGCTGACGAAAAACTGCGGAGTGACGGACAGCGTCGTGTACCGATGTCCTTCCCAGATTTTCATTGACTTGTAGACGAAGATGAGCTTCCATTCGGTTATTCCGGTGGGGCAGGGCACGATCGCGCCGGCGTTGGCCGTGGTCGGAGCGACCACCGTGAACAACCCGGAGAGCAGGATCGCGATCGAGGTGATGCGACCGATCCGGGTGCGCCACCTGCGCCCCGCCCCTAATCGGTTCCGCTTCGCCGAACCGTCCCTCGGTATGTCCATGTTGCCCTCCCAGTGCTGATTTGACGCGGAAGCCGTATGGCGACAGGCCCATCTACCGGGCGTCGGCGTGCACGATCGAGAACGTCCGGAGCTCTGCGAACGGGGTCCGTCCGCGAATTCGTGGAAATGGGCCGGCGCCGACATCATCTACCGGCCCCTGAGCCTTGACTAGGGCCCAAATGCGGCCCGCGTACGAGCGGCCGAGGTCGCTGTGATCAAGGTCGGTCGGTCATGCCAGGTGGCGGAGGCCACCCGTCTTGAGGCCGCCGATGAAGGATCGCCACTCGGCGGAAGCGAAGATCAACGGAGGGCCGTCGGAGTTCTTACTGTCGCGGACCGCGACCACCCCGGGCAGGTTGGCGGCGATCTCAACGCACTGACCGCCGTTCCCTGAAGAGCGCGATGACTTCCGCCACACGGCAGTGCTCAGGTCCATTCCCGTTTCACTTCCTCGATCATTTTGAGAGAGACACGCTCAGGATAAGCCCACAGTCGTATCGCTTCATATCGCTTTCGGATGGAGATCACGAATTCATGGTTGGTCGTGATCTGGCCCTGCACGGGCGAATCGGCGTGAATGGTGTCCGGCTGGTTGTCAGGTTGCTCGGCGATCATGAAAGGCCCCGCCATGCCTGGGAGACATTCGGGATCGACGAGTTGTATGGAGACGGTAGGTCGCTGGGCCGCCTCAAGTAGATAGTCGAGCTGATCTCGCATTACCTCAGGTCCGCCGACCCTGCGACGGAGCACCCCTGCGTCAATGAGCACCAGGACCAAGGGAGGGTTTTCTCTGTCGAGAACTCCCCGGCGAAGCATGCGGGCCTCGGTCCGCTCCCGTATCTGCTCTGGAGTGATCTGAGGCTCCTGGATGAATATGTGCCTGGCGTAGGACTCGGTTTGGAGGAGGCCGGGGATCAGCAAGGGGTCCCAGGAGCGGAGGACGAGGGCGTGGGGTTCGATCTCCTCGGCCCAGCCTCTGAACCAGATCGG